>JAPLWW010000087.1 GCA_026396375.1 Microcaldota archaeon
ATTGTCAAGGCATCCGATATCCTCAAAATCCCTCATATCCCTTTTTCTTTATCTTTTCCAGCATTTCCATCTTGCCTTTAGCTACAACCTTTCCCTGCTTGAGCACGGTTATTCCATCCGGCTTCAGCCTTTCTATTGTTGCAGGGATATGGGATATGAAAATTACCGTTTCAGCCTTGCTTTCCATTATCAATTCCATTATCCTTTTCAAGGAATCAACATCAACCCCTGCATCTATTTCATCTGAAATGACTATTTTCGGCTTAAGCAGGAGCATCTGGACCATCTCAGCTTTCTTCAGCTCTCCTCCTGACCATGTTTTGTCAATCGGCTTTGTGATATATGCTATGTTCAATCCAGCTTTCGAGGAAGCTTTCTCAAGCATGTCCATGATTTCCATAGGTTTCTTGTCTTTCATCAATGTCCTGAAGATGTCAAACAGGCTTATCCCAGGAAGATGGGGCGTGTGCTGGAACAGCTGGAAAATTCCCATTTGCGCCCTTTTCTCAATGCTCAATTTATCTATATTCTTGCCTTCAAAATAAATTGACCCTGAATATTCCTGCAGGCCCATTATCGCCTTTGCCAGGGTTGATTTTCCAGACCCGTTCGGCCCCATGACCGCATGGATGCCATTTCCAAAGGAGATATTCAGCTTATCCAGTATCCTCTTTCCCCCTATGGAAACAGACAGGTTCTCAAGCCTGAGCATCAGATCACCCTTGAGACCTTCACAGAAAGGCAATCAAGGCCGTTTTTCCTCATGCTTTCCATGATCCTGTCCTTGACCTTCTCGCTTACGAATGCGTAGAACATTGTCCTTTCGAAGTTGTTTGCCTTGAACAGGGCAATGTCCGTCTCGGAAAGCGCCTTCTGTATCAATGAGGACTTTCCTGAAGGCACGTTGACCAGTATCATATAGTTGTCCTTTCCCATCATCTGGAAATCGACATCCAGCCTGTATCCCCTGATTATACCGTTCTTTTCCAATCTGGATATCCTTTTCTTTGTGGCGGTGTTGCTTATCCCAAGCTTCTTGGCTATCTCTGTTACCGCGATTCTCGCATCATTTGAAAGCATGTCCAATATTATCTCGTCCTTTTTGTCCAGCATGTTCAACTATTGAACATTAGGGTTTAAATATTTAACCTAGGAATAATCCATCAATGGCAGATTCATTTGACATCATCCGAAAATCAATCGAGAAAAAAAGCAAGGACAGCGGAGAGCCCAGTTGGTTGGTTGACTTGAGATTGGACGCATTAAGCCATTACAGGGAAATAGGCGGAACAATCCAGAAGCATGAACCCTGCGGAAGATCCGTAACCAGGGAAGAGACAAAAAAGCTGCTTGACAGGATAGGGGTAAGGGAAAACGAGAAAAACTACATGCTCGGCATTTCCCAGATCAACGACAAGGTGTACATGAATCCGATTCCGGAGGGATTCGGAAAAGGCATAATAGTCAAGCCCTTGGTTAATGCCATAAAGGAAAACGGGCCGTTGGTGAAGCGATACTTCAACAAAATCGTAAACCACAGGGAAAACGCCTATGCCGCCTACAACACCGCGCTTTGGGACGGAGGGGTTTTTGCTTATGTCCCAAAAGGGGTGAAAATACCTTTCCAGATAAACGTTGTCTTCATAATAGACAAGGAGAGATTTTCCCAGGTTCCAAGGGCCCTGCTGGTCTGCGAGGAAAACACGGACGTAAAGTTCATGGAAGGGTGCGTTGCCCCGATCTACAGGGAATATTCTGATCATAAAAGCATAACAGAGATTTTGGTTGGCAAGAATTCAAGGCTGGAGATAGCGAGCATGCAGAATTGGAGCCCGAATGTCGCGACAAAGGGCTTCAAAAGGGCGATAATCAAGGAAAACGGCCATATCAAATGGGTTGACGGGAGCTTCGGCGGAAGCAGGAACCACAAGACGCTTTCAATAATCCTGGAAGGCGACAATTCAAAGGCAGACATAAACACGTTCATAACAGCGTCAAAGGGCCAAGTCACAAGGGTTGTTGACAGGATAGATGTGAAGGGAAGGGGATGCGGAGTCAATGCCCAAAGCAAGTCATTGGCAGGCAACGGAGGAATAACGGAATATTCCAGCACAATCTCCCTTGAAGGGGATGGAAGCTCTGTCTTCGGGTCATGCGAATCATTGCTATTGGACAACAAAAGCAGAAGCTCCAGCTATCCCACAGTCAATGACAGGGCAAGGGATTCCTGGTCAACCCATGAGTCCTCCACATTTGTCTTTGACAAAAATGCAATTGATTACCTGAGAAGCAGGGGCCTGGGCGAGGAAGAGGCAAGGGCAAGCATGACAATGGGCTTTGCAAAGCCATTCACCCTTTCCTTGCCGGTGGAATACAGGAGGGAGCTTGAAAGGCTGATCAGCATCAAGGCGAGCGCATGATAATAAGCAAAAAAATCACCTCTTCGCAAAAGCAAAGCATAACCCTTCCTGATGATGAAAACATCGAGATCATGCTTGAGATTGAAAAAGGAGAGGCAGAATTGAGCATAAGGTCTGAAAACAGGAATCCCCAGACAGTTAGCCTTAATGTAATCCACAGGAATCCTAACACAGGATCAAAAATAACCCTCAACTCAATAGTAAAATCCAATCTGAGGATAGACGCGAAACTGACAATGGAGAAATACTCTCAAGGAAGCAGGGGAAGCATCTCAATGAATGCCATAAAGATTGGAAAGAATGCAGAAGCGGAATTCTCCCCGAAGCTGGTTGTCCTTAACAACGACGTTAAGGCAGAGCACAAGTCATCTATCCAAAACATCCCAAATGACATTAT
>JAPLWW010000064.1 GCA_026396375.1 Microcaldota archaeon
GTCGCTGAACTTTACCTGTCTGTTCGGGTTTTCCCCAAATTTCTTCTTCAGGATCATTTTTCTAATTAATCCTTCAATAGAGCCTTCGTTCCTTCCAAGCTTATCTGCCAGGATCCTAATTATCTCCGAATCCTTACATTTTCCAATAAGTTCTGCCCTTACTGCAGTTACAGTTTCTATCTCTGAATAATCGAATTTTTTTATCTCGGTTACATTTGGGTTTTTGGGCATCTTACCCATTTTTACCATGATCATGAGTTTCGTGTGCATGCTTCTTCGATTTCTTCCTAGCAGTTGCCCCAAAACAATTGATATATCCGTGTCATTTTTTCCTTCAAGGACCATTTTTTCTCTTGTCTTTATTATCAGTTCTGTTTCTGCGTTGTTGAATTTCCTTCTTTCTACTCCTTCTTTGGGTCTTTTTACAGCATTCCCTTCAAACAGCTCCTTGTTCATTCTCGGCATTGAGGTTTTCTTCGCAGGAAAGGCTAGGGTCTGGATCATTGGCTTTCACCCGAAAGATATGCGTCGACCGCATGGTCGAGCTGTTTTTCAATTTCGTCTTCCGCTTGCCTTTTTTG
This sequence comes from Microcaldota archaeon, assembly GCA_026396375.1. GTDB lineage: Archaea > Micrarchaeota > Micrarchaeia > Anstonellales > J096 > JAPLWW01. Next base: position 582 of record JAPLWW010000064.1, read on the forward strand.
GTCCGCTTCTATGGGAGCGAAGACGCGGTTTAGGAGTTTTCTTTTATATAAAGTACCGTATAATCCGCTGTTTATCTCCTTCAAGCCATTTTCCCCAGATGAATTAGCTATATCATTATCTTTTATATATTTCTGGGCATATTTGACAAGCTCATTATCTGTCATTGAGATCCATTCCTGATTTTTATCTTTGAATGTCAGCTTTTCAATGAGTTTTCTAGTATATAATGCAGAATATAGGCCGCTCTTCATCTCTTTCAAGCCATTTTTTCCACTCTGATTGGTTATTTCATTGTCGTCAATGAACCTCTGGGCGTATGCAACAAGCGCGTCATCCGAGTATTTGACCCATTTGTATTTATCCTCTTCAAATTTCAGCTTTCCTACGAGTTTTCTCCTACATAAAATTACATATAAAGTACAGTCTATATTAGTTAAACCTCCCTTGCCACTTAATCCGGCTATTTCATTGTCGTCAATTAACCTCTGGGCGTATGCAACAAGCGCGTCATCCGAGTATCTTTTCCATTTGCGTTCATCAGCTTCGAATTTCAGCCTTCTGATGAGGCTTCTCTTAATCAAGGCAGTGTATAAGCCACCAGCTATCTCTACCAAGCCTCCTTTCCCCGTAGAATGGGTTATCTTATTGTCGTCAATGAACTTCTGTGAGTATTCTACAAGTTCGTCATCCGAATATCTGCCCCATTTGCGTTCATCAGCTTCGAATTTCATCCTTCTGGCAAGTTTTCTCCTGAACAAAGCGTCAAATAAGCCACTATCAATTTTTTGCAAACCTTTATTTCCTCCCGGATTGGTTATCTCATTGTCGTCAATGTATTTCTGGGCGTATGCAACCAGTTCATCATCTTTCATTTTGGAAAAGAATCCATTCGGCCTTCTTTCTTTTATCATTTCATCTGCCAGCAGCTCCTTGTTTATTCTCGGCATTGAGGTTTTCTTCGCAGGCAAGGCTAAAGTCTGCATCATTCCTTTTCGCCCTCGTCCTTCGCCTTCCTTAGGGCATCCTCGATAGGCTTCCTTTCTCTGATCTTTACATTGAATCCCGCTGTGCCATCTGAATTGAAGCTATTCACTATCATTATCTCGCTTTCCTTTTCCTTCTTTTTGCTTTCGATCCTTGCCCTTACCTGCACGTCATATTCGGCCAGCTTGTCCAGCATGTTGTATGCCGTTGTCCTGCTTCCGGAGTTTTGCATCTCAATCAGGTCGTCCAGCCATCTTTCTATTACCTTCTTGTGGATTTCCTCCTCGGAATAACGCTGGCCTCCTTTTGAGCTTTTTGTGGCCTTTTTTACGCTTGAATGGTCTGCCCCGCTCAGCGTGGACTTCCTTCCGCTGTTTATATCCAAAAACATGAATTCCTCAACCATCTTGCCATCTATCAAGTTCATGGTTGGCTTTCTTTTCCTGCCGCGTCTGCGGCCAAGGATCTTGCTGTTTTCCGTGTTTAATACAAATGCCTCCTTTCCCGGCTCGCCTTTGGGTTCGCCGCCTTTCCTTACTGCTAGCACGAACACTGCAAAAAGGCTGTCTTCGGCGTCTGTAATGAAACCTGCTATTACATCCTTCTCGCAGCCCAGCTGGATGAGCCCTTCCTGCAGCTTCTCTGCGCCTTCCATGTTAACTGCAGTGTATGGCTCGCTGATTACAAGCCAGCCCCCTGTCTTGAGTATTCGAAGCGCCTCCCGGATCGTTTTCTCCCTTCCGGACTGCAATTCCCCATTTTCAGGGAACGGAGAAGTGTCATGCAGAGCCAGTGATATGACTGAAAGATCCGTGGCCTCTCCGCATGCCAGATCAGCTATCCTGCTGAACTTTGCACTGTTCTTCTTTTCAATGACCTCTATAAATTCCTTGACAGCGCGGGCGTTGTTGCCTGCGAAGCTGGTCTCCCACTTGAAATCTGAGGTTTCAGCCAGCTCTGTCGCGTTCTTCCATTCATTTTCCTTGAGGTATCTGTATACTGAGTTGCCTCCCCTCAGGTACATTGAGGCGTAGTGCGCATGGAGTATCTCCCTTGGTTTCCTTAGCGCGGTTATCATAGGGCCTGCGGCTTCCATCCTGCGCGCATCATATATCCTTTTTTGTTCCTCCGTGAGAGGTATGCCGTCTATTATCATGCGCGAGATAAGCTCCCTTTCCTCCACAAGGGCCTTCGCGTTTTCATCTATAGTATTTGTCGCCACAAGATAGTACACAGTAACCTCCTTTTTCTGGCCCCTTCTCCACACCCTGGCGATTCCCTGCTTGCGCTCTGCGTCTGTGTATGGGTAGTCCAGGAATATGACTGCGGATCCTGAGGTCAGGGATATCCCTTCGCCCATTGTCCTCAAAGTTGCCACAAGGGCCTTGATTTCCTTGGAATCCTTGAATTGGTCTGTTGTTTCCTTGCGCAAGCCGCCGTTCTCCCCGTTGGTGACCTTGCCGTCTATGTGGACTGTTTTGATGCCTTCATTGTTTAGCCTTTCCTTTATGGGCTCGATAATTCCGTGGCGGAGCGCAGACGAGAATATGACTGTTTTGTTCCCTTTGCCCGTTTCATCTTTAGCTATGCGCGAAATCTCCTCAAACTTTGCAGACGGCACCCTTGCGGCAAGCTCCCTGAGATTTATCAGCTGGTTCATTATCTTTTTATTGAGGATCAGTTTCTCCCTTCTTTTTATGCCATTTTTCGAATTGTCCTCGAGAAGCTTGCCGATCGATTCCGCCAGCAGCGGCGGGTTTGTTGCGGCCATCATGGTCCACCACATTTTTATATATACTGGCATGTTGAATTCGTTTTCTTGGACAATCTGATACAATTCTCTCTGCTCGGGTGAAAGCGTGATTGGGACTTCCACGGACCTGATCTCCGGAAGCTCCATGACCTGGTCTACCCTTCGCCTCAGCATCCTCTCGAGGAGCAGTTGCTTGATTACGCGTGGATCCGCTGCAGCCTTCTGGTTGAACACCGTTGCACTTTCGTACTTGTCCGGTTCCAGCATCGACGCCAGATTGCCTATGTCTTCTATGCATTTAGGCAGTGGCGTTCCGCTAAGAAGGACAACATACTCTGCCCCTCCTTTCTTTGGCGATGATACTATCTTGTGCACTGCAGCAGAGCGCTGGCAGTCCGATAAGTCCTTTATCTCGTCAACAACTTCCTCGTCGATGATGCACTCCCTGTCATTCTCCTTGTCATATCCTATCTTTTCCAGCACGCCGTTCAGGCGGCTGCGCGGGGTTATTATGATGTCTGCGTCATAGACTTCGTCAAGCGAGCCGTTGCTGATTGCCGCAATCTTTGGCGGTTTCGGATGCCCGTTGCACATGCCTTCAAGGTCCATCTGCCTGGCCATGATGTCCTCTTCGTCGCAGACCAAGATCCTTTTCCTGCCCGGCTCGCGCAGGTGCGCAGAAAGGATCATGTCCGCATGGGTTGCGTAATGGGGGTTTTTTGCCCTATGCACCTCGTCTATAGTGACATAATTGTATCCTATGGAGGCAAGCTCCTCCAGTATCTTCCTTGCCTCTTTAGGCTTGAAGTTCATCGCATCTGAGTCTCCTGAAAGAACCCTTGTGGTTTCATCAGCAGCGCCGTTGAATGAACGGATTATCATGTCATAACTAATTATCGTGATTCTTGCTTTTTTTGCATTGGCTATCGCCTCTTCCTTGTTTCCGCTCCTGATGATGTTGGGCTCGAATTCCTTTGCATATTCAGGAGTAAGGCATTTGACAATCTCATCCCGCCAGTGCTCAATAACGCTTGCAGGGCATATTATGAGCGCTTTATTGTCCTTTTCTGGCTCGCGGTTGCATAATTCTATAAATCCCAGCAGCGCCTGGGCCGTTTTCCCCACGCCCATTTCGTCAGCTATCAGTATCCTTTTGAGGTTCAGTATCTTCTCTATGCCTATCTTCTGGTGCATGGACGGGAACAGCATCCTTCCCCCTGTTTCGCGGTCTATGAAATGGTCCACTGCGCCATTTATCTTCAAATTGTCCACTCTTTTGTAATACGCCCTTACGGCTTCGAGGATGATCCTCACTGATCCATTGGTTTCATTTTTTAGGTCTGCATCCAGCCTTGCAAAAGCTTCCTTGGGATCGTTTACAAAGCAAATCAGGTATTTTTCCTGCGCTGCATTGGAGCACAGCGAATAGAATGCGCCGTTTATGTCAAGGTCTCCAGGGTTTATGCGCCTGAGGAAATCCTTCAGGTCTGATAGAGGATCCTCGATTCCGTCTTTTCTCGGGTCCTTCCTGACTTTCCCAGTAACCAGTCGCGTGACCGTGTGGTAAAGCGCATCTGCATTCATGTCCAGGTGAGGGTAGCGCAGGCGGATGGCATCCGCGATCCTGGACGCGTCAAAGTCGAAAGCCTTGACGAACGTCCAGATATCCTCATCCTTGTTCTGCTTTGAAATTCTCTCATTCAGATTGTCCGTATCCTCATTCGTGGCTTTCATCTCTCCATTGGCTATGAACAGCTCCCTCAACTTCATGTATTTTTCCTTGCTTTTGTTCCTTACTCTCTGCAATAGCGATTCGTTGAAGCTTATGTCCTTATTATAAGCTTCATCCTCTATTTTGTCGTGGGCGGCCTTGTCGGTTCCGTAGTTTGGCATTTTGCAGATCTTATCATCTACAAATACATAATCGCGCATGACCTCCTTTAGCGGTATGATCTTGCCATTGAGAACCCATTGTCTATTAACAAGTTTTACTGCAGAGATGGGTGTATGCACTTTGCTGGTTTTGTTTTCCATTTGGTTCACGGTGGGATATACTGTATATTTGTGTTCCAAAGGATTTAAAAACCTGCATCAAAAAAGGCCCTTTTAATAGCGTTTGATTGATAGGATATGCCAGCCATCTGGCTTTTTATACGAATTCGGCAAATGCCGATTACGGAATCTCTTTTTTAGGATGCCGTTGCGCTGACGACCAAGACTGGAAGGAGGCTCCTTAGGCCAGCATTTCCTGTATGAACTCGCGCAATATCCCTTTCATGCGCCTTTTCCTCACGTCCTCGAAAAGCTTTGTTCCCTTTGCTGTAGAAGTGTACATCTTCCGCATGCGCTTTCCGACTTGCTTATTTCGCCCCTTTATCATGCCAAGCTTCTCCAGCCTGGAAAGGATCAGGTATACTGTTGATTGCCTGTGCGGGCTCAATCCAATGTCGCTTATCTCATTGGCTATGGAATATCCGTACATCGGCTCCCTCTTCAGGCGCCAGATGAGGAAGAGCGCAAGAAACCTGTCTCCCATCTTGGATATCCTTTTCTTTCCAGCGGAATCGCATTGCATAATGACATTGCCATGGAAACGCTTAAATATCTTTCCAATTAATGGAATATTGCATAAAATGGAATAATAGCCATTGATATTCAGGTGAAAAACAGATGAACGAACCGGCATCCCATTCAGATCCAGCACATCCTTCCCAGCCGCAGCACAAGAAGGGCGAGCCTATTCCCATAAAGAGAGAAAATCCCCTTTCCATCATCAGGCAGCACCCCCTTTTCTTTGAGATATT
>JAPLWW010000023.1 GCA_026396375.1 Microcaldota archaeon
GGTGCCGTCAGCCTTTGCATAGATGACTCCTGTCCCCTTCTTTGTCTCGTTTCCGCAGAATGTGCATTTCATGTTCATCTCCTCGCTCGGATTTCCTTGGCCTCCCTTTCAGTCTCCCTCAATACGATTAGCATTCCGTTGAATACTGGGCCCTTGATGTTCCTCAAAATGACCCTTCCCTTGTCCGGGCCATCCAGAATCTTGGTCAAGCACTGGTAAATCTCTCCGTAAACGCCTGTCTTTGCCTTAATCTCGACAATCTCGGCGAGAAAGCCATTGCTCTCTTCTCCCGCCATGATCATTCACCTTTCTTTTCTGCCTTGGGCAACCTTTTGACGACGCTGGACAATAATTCGTTTCCAGACCCTGCCTCAACAACGGCTATGGATGAGCATCCAACCTTTATCCCTGCGGCATCCCCAAGCTCCTTCTTGGTGTTGACGTATGCATATGCAATGCCCTTTTCCGAGCAAAGCTTCGGTATGTGCATGACAACCTCCGCTGGCTGGACATCCTGGGCTATGACGACAACTTTCGCAATGCCCCTTTCGACTGCCTTCGTGACTTCGTTCACTCCCTTCCTGATCTTTCCAGTATCAGAAGAGACCTTGACTAGCTCTAACACGTCCTTTTTGACTTCCTCCGGTGTTTCAATTTTATCTGCCATATAGTTCACCTTCCTTCATAGGAATGTAAACTCAATTGGTTTGGAAACGTTTAAATAGGTTGCTGTGTACTCATTGGGCCCATTTCCTCATAATTTTGCCAAAACAGGATGCTGGGAAATGTAATCCGGCACTTTCTCATGCTTGAATGCCATTGCCATCTTCAATGCAGTTTCATTTCTGTGGTTTTTGATTTGGTGGGGTGTGATGATAATTTCATGAGAATGTATAAAATGAAAAGTTTAAAATACTAAATATATTAATATATATATACATCAAAAACAACGCTATTCTTTCTTTTGACGGTAGCTCGGGGAAAAGGCTTAAAAACAGGGAATAGGATTAGCATACAGTCATCAATTTGGGGGTGTAAAAATGGCAGAAAAAATAGGAACTGAGCAGATAAGCAGGGAAAAGGGATACCTATATTTTGTAGGCCAGGACGGATATGCCTGGGCAGTGCCGATGAAGCACAACAAGGGGGGAAGCAAGAAAAAAGTCGGAAACGAAAGAATCTCCAAGGAAGTCGGATGCCTCTATTATGTGGGGAATGACGGATATGTCTACAAGGCAGTGATGAACAGGGGAGGGAGAAAAGGGGCAAAGAGAAAAAGGAGAAGAAAAAAAGCAATAAAATAACAATCAAAGGATTATTTTGATTTTTCATTTGCTGCAGCCAAGGGCAAGCTTTTAAATATGACTGTTCAATAAAAGAGATTACTCGCACACTAGAGTCAAAAGGTGGAAACATGGCAGACGCTCAAACCAGTCAACAAAATACCATTGAAGAAAAGAAGATGGCTGATGAAATAAAGAAGGAGGAAAAGAACGACACCTCCGCGGTTGCCAACCAGATGGCAAATGACATAAGCACCGACGAGGAGGAAATACTCAAATTCATAGAGCAGAGCCAGCCAAGGATATGCGTGGTGGGGGCAGGGGGAAGCGGATGCAATACTTTGAACAGGCTGCACGAGATGAACGTCAGCGGGATAAATCTCATAGCGTCAAACACTGATGCAAGGCATCTGCTCAAGATAAGGGCAAACAAGAAGATACTTTTGGGAAAGCAATTGGCCAAGGGAAGGGGATGCGGAAGCACACCTGAATGCGGGGAAAAGTCGGCTGTGGAATCATTGGACGTGATAAAGGAGTCCATAAAGGACTCAAGCCTTGTTTTTGTAACATGCGGAATGGGAGGAGGAACAGGGACAGGGGCATTGCCGATCATTGCAAAAAGCGCAAAGACAGAATTGGGGGCATTGACAGTCGGGGTTGTCACATTGCCTTTCACGTCAGAAGGAAAGATAAAATACCAGAATGCCATGCAAGGCTTGGACAAGCTGAAGAGAAGCGTTGACACGCTCATAGTTGTGAAGAATGACAAGCTCCTGAGCATAGCACCTGATTTGCCGTTGAATACCGCTTTCAAGGTTTGCGACGAGGTTCTGGCAGGATCGGTAAAGGGAATCTCGGAGCTTGTAACAAAGGAAGGGCTGGTGAATGTCGATTTCGCGGACCTTAACACTGCCTTGAAAGATGCCGGATATGCAGTCATAGGCGTTGGCGAGGCTAATGTTGATGTTCCCAGGGAAGAAAGGGCAAGGATCGCGGTCGAGACTGCATTGAATTCGCCTTTGCTTGACGTTGACATATCGACTGCAAACAGGGTATTGGTCAATATCATAGGAGGGGAGGACATGTCCCTGAAGGAAGTGCAGTACATAGTGGAGGAGACCGCAAAAAGGGTTTCCCCCGATGTCCTGATAAAGTTCGGGGCAAGGATAGAGAAGGACATGAAAAAATCGGCATTGAAGGTTTTGATAGTGCTTGCAGGGGTCAAATTCACGGTTACCGATGTAAGCAGGGAGCCTGTCGAGCTTGATGAGCTGGAACTGGAAGAGGTAGGGTAAAATGATGGATGAAAAAAGGAGCGTCATTGATCTGATAAGGAAGAGCTTTTTCATCATAAGAAGGACAGAGAATCCTGATCCTGAGGAGATAAGGAAGGTCGCAAGGATATGCGCATCATTCATGCTCATACTTGGAGTGACAGGGATAGTTGTCTCAATATTATTGAACATAGTAAAATAGGTGCACTAAATGGAAAATGAAGCTTCAACGGGACAGACAACGCCCTTGGAATCCGCGCCGGTCGCGGACCAGGGCCACAAATTCTTCATCGTGAGGATAGCGGTCAAGCAGGAAAAGATAACCGCAATGATGCTCAGCCAAAAGGTAAAGGCGAAGAAGGCGCATATCTATTCCATCTTTTTCAAGGAAGAGATAAGGGGATACCTTTTCGTAGAGGCTGACGACGACAACGCGGTCGCGAACCTGGTTGACGGAGTCAAGCATGTGAAGGGAATGATCAAGGGAAACCCGCTTTCGTTTGCTGATGTCCAGAAGATGATTGAGAGGAAGGAGGAGGTTTCAATCGCGATCGAGCCAGGGGATATCGTTGAGATAGTCTCAGGCCCGTTCAAGGGAGAAAGGGCAAAGGTCAATGCCTCGGACATAGTGAAGAACATCTACACGGTTGTCCCGATTGACGCGGCAATCTCCATCCCTGTCAACATAAGCGGAAAGAACATAAGATTAAAGACAAAGAGGGAGGACATCGAAAGGGAGGACGAAGGATCATCCGGAAACGACTGAGCCCCTTTTTTAATTCTTTATTTACTTCTTAATTTTTATTCCCTTTGATATTAAAGTATAACATGGCCCAGAGGCTCGGAGAATCCAGGATTTCAAAGAATATGCAAAAAGTCATGCATCTTTTCCACAAGCCAAAGACGGAAGATGCAAAACTCAATCCTAAAAAACAGAAGCGGCTCAATGAACTTCTTTTGGATGCTGTTGAAGAATGCAAAGAAAAGGAAATTGAAAGATTGCTTAAGGCAGGGGCGGATGTGAATGCGAAACTTGAAGAAGATTTAATCCGCAAAGGAGAGACTGCGCTGATAATTGCCGCAAGAAAGGGCCGCGCTGAAATAGCCAAAATGCTGATCAAGGAAGGAGCGGATGTGAATGCAAAGACGAATTTTGGAAGGACCGCGCTGATGGAAGCCGTGTTTGGCGACCATGGCGAAATGGCCAAGATCCTGGTTGAACATGGCGCGGATGTCAACGCAAAAGATAATGAGAATAATGGATTTACTGTTTTGATGTTTGCCGCGCTTCGACATGACGACAAAATAATCCAGTTTCTTATTGAAAAGGGCGCGGACGTGAATGCGAAGAATAAAGATGAGGAAACTGCGCTGATGTATGCTGCAAACCATGGCAATACCGGAATAGCCAAGGTGCTGATTGGAAACGGAGCTGATGTGAATTCAAATAATAAAAACGGGGAGACTGCACTGATGCTGGCTGCAAGGAATGGCCAGAAGGACATAGCAAAGATGCTGATGGAACATGGCGCAGACGTGAATGCAGAAAGAAATGACGGAATGACCGCGCTCATGATCGCCAAAAAGCACAAGAAAGGAGAAATGGTCACATTCCTCAGCTTTTTAGCATCACTGGGCAAAGAAAATTCCAACGAATTCATGTCCAGCTTCGGGGAATGCACCCAATAGCGTTTTAACCTCTTTTGTTCAAAGCAAACCATGGCCCAGAAGATCACTGATTCCAAACCAAATGATCCAGCCAACAGGCCTAATCTGGAAAGGCAGAAACTGCCCAGTGAAACAGTGGGAAGGCTCAGCCCTGAAAGGCAGAACGAGCTGGACAAAAGCTTACTGGAAGCCTCGAAAAATTGGGATGTTGTAGGAGTAAAAAGATTGTTGGATACAGGCGCAAACGCGAATGCCAAGGATGATGGCAACAGGACCGCGTTCATGAGGGCCTCATATATTGGGGATATTGAAACCTGCAAGCTCCTGATTGGGAATGGCGCGGATATGAATGCGCAGGATGAGGATGGCTGGAATGCATTGATGTATGCCGCGAGCGAGGGGCGCACCGAAGCCTGCGGATTCCTTCTTAGGAACGATATGGACATTGGAAATAGGGACAGATATGGCAGGACTGCTCTTATGTGCGCTGCATGCAATGGGCATGCTGAAGCCTGCGGATTCATGCTTATGAAAGGCGCGAAGATT
>JAPLWW010000059.1 GCA_026396375.1 Microcaldota archaeon
GTTCGGAGACCCCGCTGCCAGGCCTTATTCTCTTCATTTCCATCCTTCCATATCAAGGCAAATTTCCTCCTTTCCGTTCCTGCAACTCCTATTTACACAGTTCCTTACATAATTTACATATGAAAGTGAGATATATTCTGGACGAGTATGAATCTAGAGGCAAGAGGGAGGACATACTCGGCGCCCTGTCCCGCAAGCTTGGGCAAAAGGTCCTTGTGAAAGGCGACAGCATGATTGAGGTAAACTCATATGACGAAAGGGAAGTCATGGATATGCTCAAGGAATACAAAATAGGATACGAAAGAAGCTAAAATAGAAAAATAAATTAAAAAAGAAAAAGGTTATTTCTTCTTCATCCTGTTCCAGACGAACTTCGCAATCTTATAAAGGATGAATCCGACTATCGCTATAGGCAGGATGAATCCCAATCCTCCGACTATCAGCACCAAGCTCACGACAAGCCCGCTTATGAACATGTTGACTAGCTGCGAGACAGGCTCAAACAGGCTCTTGTCAACAACCGGGGCAGGCTCAGATAGCGTTATGCTCACGCTTGCCTTTGATGTCTGCCTTTCGTAGTACTGCTTCTGCTGGGTTGCAGAATCTATCTGGTACTGCACGTCAGTGATTTCCTTCTCGAGCGCGATTATGTCGCTCAGGTTTGCGCTCATGTTGTAAAGCGCCAACAGCCTGTCCCTTGAAGCCTCAAGGTTGTTCAGCTTTGCTGAAACGTCAATGTACTGTTGGGTAACATCGTCAGTGCTGCTTGAGAAGCTTTTCACTGTCCCTATCTCAGACAGCCTTCCTGTGAACGCGTCAAAGTCCTTTGAGTTTATTTTCACTGTCACATACTGGGTCTTTCCAGAGTCGCTTTCATAGTAGCTGGATGAATATACTTCTCCGCCATATCCTGAAGCCAATGCCTTCAGCGCATCATACTTTTGGGACAATGTCTTTTCAGGCACCTCTATTGTGGCGCTTCCTGTCTTGATCACCATTGCGTCCTGGACGGTTGCCGCTGTCCCTGATCCTGATTCAGGCGCCAGCTTGTAATCCGGGCTTGGGGCCATTGAGATGTCTGTCCTTGAAACGCCGCTGCTTGATGTGCCCGTGTTTCCACCTAACAGATTCGTTGCGTCTGTGCCTATGCATCCGAAAGAAAGCATAAGAACAGCCAGAATAACCAAAATTATGTTTTTCTCCATTTCATCACCTTTATTCCTTGTTGCTTGCAAACTTTTTAAATCCTGTCCAAATGCTAAGGGGAAAACCTAATTAACTGCATTTCACGCTTGCGGTCTTCATCAGGTCCCCTCCGTTGTAAACATATGTGTTCGGATCGCCGTAGACTGTTGCCTCAATCAATCCTCCTCCAACCTCAGCTGCCCATCCTGTCCCTTCAGGATCATTGTCTCCCCTTTGGCACTGGTATTGGGTGTCAGGGCCCCTTGTCCATTTTCCGCAGTTGATTGAGCTGGCAGGAGTTCCTCCGTAATAATATACAGCAAGCTCTGT
>JAPLWW010000051.1 GCA_026396375.1 Microcaldota archaeon
GGAGACGATGTGGATAGGGCAAGGAGGCTTTTCATAAAGGATGAGTTTCTTGGATCATACTATGAGCTGTCATACTACCTTTCATCAAAGGATGAGGAGCCAAAGCTGAAGGACAGCTATGAGACAATGTGGGGGAACGCCTTTGCGGCCCATGCCTATTACATAAACAGGACAGACGGAAAGAATGCGAAAAACTCGATAGCTTTGGCAAACTACATGGAAGCCATGAATCCACTGGTGATCAGGAATGGAACGGCAAAGCCAATTTTGCAGAACAATGATCAGGGCCAAGGCCAGCAATCCAGCGCTGAGAGCCAATATGGTTTAATAATTTTATTGATGATAGTGATATTGGCGCTGATGTACATAATATACAGGGTCATGAAGGTAAACAGGGGAAAATCATATGGAAGCAGACAAAAAGACGGTTGAAAGGATCATAAAGCTCAGGAAAAACCTTTCGAACATGGAATACATCAACGAAGTGAAAAAGGAAAGCGCCAGCCTGGAGAAGATTGAGAAAACGAAAAAGGACATCGAGGAGATCCTGAGAAGCCTGAAGGACAGGGGATTTGTGGTCGCCTTTCCTTTCAGCAAGAAGATGGAGGAGCTTGCATTGAGCATCAGCCAGGACAAGACTGCATTGGCAAACTCGCTCATGTCAAAGGCAGGGCCATGCTGGGAAAGGATAAAGGAGAAGAACGCACTGTTCGCATTTTACCTTGGAAATGCAAAGGAGATAACCGAGCTTAACAACATCCTCAACAAACTGCCTGAGGCAGAAAGGGAGAAGGTGAGGATAGCCATAGAGGCAGGGGACCTGGTTGAGGAGATAGAGCTTTCCTCTCATCAAAAAGAGATGGAAAAGGCGCTCAACAGGATAGGAATAGCCTGCGTGACAAACGCAAACAAGATACTGAAAGGCCAGATAGAGAACAGGGAAATGAAGATATACATAAAGGACAAGAGCGTATGGATCCCGATGAACGAGAAGGACATTGTCTCATCTGTGATAAAGGAATGGGAGGCAGTGGGAGTCCAGATCCAGATAAAGAACGCAAAAAGGCAGATCATGCAGTTCGACCCCAACGAGGAGAAGGAGTTTGAGGGCATGCAGCTGAGATACCTTGAAATGATAAAGAAAGTGGATGAAATCCTGGTGAAATACGGGAGCTAAAATGAAGTACGAGAAGGCTCCTGAGATAGAGGACCTGGCCTATGACATCGCCAAGACCCTTGAGATGGAAAATATAATATCATCCAGGATAATAGGGATGAGAAGCTTCGGGAGCCAGAGCAGGGCAATAGCCAGGATCTGGAGCTTTCCCAAGATCTGGCAGGTAGCATTGGATCTTTCAGGCCCGTTCTATGTCATTGAGGCAATACATGAAAGGTATGACCAACTGGACAACAAGGAAAAGGCAAAGACGATAATACATGAGCTTTTGCATATTCCCCAATGCTTTGGAGGAGGGTTGCTGGGGCACGGACAGGCGAAAATAAACAGGATTACAGAAGAAAGGTATTATGTGGAATATTTCAAGAGGAAGATGAGCTATTACCAATCTAATCCTGAAGACAGATGAAGCTATAGGCCTGCGCACTCTTTGAAGCTGGAGATGAAGGACTTGCAATTTTCCTTGCCAACTATGTGATATGCAGTAAGAAGTTCAACCGCATCAGCGCCCCCGAACCTTTTGGCGATCATAATGGCAGTCCTGCCTTCGGCATCCGTTAGCTTGATGTCTGCACCTTTTCCAAGCAGAAAATTAAACAGTCCTGCATTTTTTCCATATGCCGCATGCATGAGCGCACTCCAGCCGTCATTGTCCATTGCATCGATGTCTGCGCCTGCCTTGAGCAGTCTTCTGACTTTGTCCATATTGCCATCTTCGGCGGCTTTAATGAACCTCAGGTTTAGCCTGTCATGCTTATCAAGGCCGCTGAACATATTTCTTAGTTCCGCGGCAATAGCCTTGTTGGTTGATCTTGGGGTTGCCTTTATCGCTTTTGGCACCATTCTTTCATTGGCCATGCCTTTCTTTTGCATAAAAGGAATTAAAAGCTATTGGCCAGTAATCGCCGAATTGTTAAGAGGAAATTGCTGCTACATTTCCAAGAGGTAAATCCCCATCGGCCCGATGTCCTTATCCTGGACCTCCTTTATCTCAGGCTTGACATATTTAATTTTTTCCATCGTCGGTCACCAGTCCGCTTTTTAGCGCCATCTTGATGAAATCTGACAAGTCCTCGTCAAGATTCATGATTGAAGCGCAGTCCTCTTCTATTATCCTTTTCAGGTCCTCCTTCCTGAATGAGGTCCCTGTTTTCTGCCACATCAGCCTTGCAGTTATGTTGAGCTCCATCATCCTGCCTGAATCCGTGTCAAACAGCAGCAACCCATTTTCAGTCTCCTTGTCTATGAGATTAAGGTTTTTGATGTACATCGTATTGAATTCCAACAGATATTAATAAAAAGTTATTTTTTTATCTAATACCTTTAAAAAAAGAAAATGTGGAACGAACATCATGAAAATAGCCATGGGAATCCCGAACAACCTGGATTCCGGCCAATGGAACGGATTCATAACGATATTCAGGGAAACGAAGGCCGCGCTGTCTGGGCATCAAACTACGGTCTTTGCCCCAAGCGGAGGGGATGTGAACCTGAAGGCGGACCTTCTCGACACCCATGACCTGGCCAACATATACAAAAATACGATGGAGGCTTCAAAGGACTTCGCAAAAAGGGTAAATGGAAAGGGCTACGACGCGATATTGGCATTCACATGCATGGGGCTTTTTCTGTCAAAGAGGCATGTGTATTATACCTCAAACATGCCCTACAAGAGGGTGCTGGAGCTTGTGAAGGGGGAATATCCCGACACGCCCTGCTTCAGGAAGCTGATTGATTATTACAGATTTGTGGCAGACAGGGAAAGGGAAAATTATGAAAAGGCCGAGAAGATAATCGTTTGCTCCAGAATGGTCATGAAGTCTATTGTCGAAGATCATGACATAAGCCCTGAAAAGATAGTCTACGCCCCAAGGCAGATACCGAAGCTGTATCAGGACATCCCCGAGGGGAAAAAGGAGGGGATGCGGATAATATTGATGCCTGCGGAGCTAAGGGTGATGAAGGGAGTCAGGTATGCTATAGAGGCGATGAAGCTGCTGAAAAGGGAGGTCCCGAATGCGGTCCTTGTCATAAGCGGAAGGATCAACAGGTATGAGCAGGAATACATTGATGGCCTCCTCAATGAAGCCCGCGGAAAGGCGAACATAATTGTTACAGGATTCCTCAAAAAGGAGCAACTATACGGATATATGAGGAATGCGGAGTGCGCGTTCATGCCATTCTGCTTCGACGAATGCCCCATATCCCTGGCGGAGTGCATAGGCCACGGCCTGCCGGTCGTGACAAACGAATACGCAGGGTATGACAAGGAGATT
>JAPLWW010000040.1 GCA_026396375.1 Microcaldota archaeon
CCTGATTTGATCGCGTCTCCAAGCGTTAGGTCGCTTCCTCCTGAAATGTGGATCAGCGCTCCCTTTGCCCCTTCGAAGTCAACGTCCAATAGCCTGTTCTTCATGACCCCTTCTGCAGCCTGCCTAACCCTGTCGTTGGATTTTCCCTCTCCGACTGCAATGAATCCGACTCCGCCTCCCTGCATGATTGACCTCACGTCTGCAAAGTCAATGTTGATGAGGCTGGGCTGAGTGATTGTCCAAACAAGCCCGCCGATTGCCCTTGCGAGAATCTCGTCTGCCACCTGGAATGCGTCTGTCATCCTCAGGTTCGGGAAAAGCTCAACCAGCCTGTTGTTGTCCAAAATAATGACCGAGTCTGCATATTTCTTTAGCTCTTTTATGCAGTCGTCTGCCTTTTTCTTCCTTGCCTTCTCAAGGTTGAATGGGTATGTTACCATCGCTATTGTGATCGCGCCCTGCTCCTTTGCAATGCTTGCGATTATCGGCGCTGCTCCGCCTCCGGTTCCTCCTCCCATGCCTGCGCATATGAATACCAGATGGGCTCCGTCCAGCACTTCCTGGATTGCCGGCCTGTCCACTTCCGCCGCCTTTGCCCCCACGTCTGCGTATCCTCCTGCTCCAAGGCCTTTCGTGATGCTTTTTCCGATCAGGATCTTCTTTGCCTTCTCGTGTATAATATTCAGGTGCTGCGCATCAGTGTTCACTGCCACTAGCTCAGTTCCCTTCACGCCAAACTTTATCAGCCTGTTGATTGTGTTGTTTCCGCCTCCCCCGACACCGATAGTAACTATTTTTATCTGGTCGTTGGACATCACGTCGTTGCTGGCTGGTTCACTAACCTGGCTTGCGCCAATTGCATCTCTAATCAGACTTTCCATTTTTTTTCACCTTTGGGTTGATCGCCTACTTACTTACTGACTATACGTATCCTTTTGCCCATATAAAAGGATTTGTTTTACCGCCTGAGCTTATTTTTCGCAAACATATATCAAACCCCACACTTCCCCTATTCCAGCGAATAGAAAGATTTAAATACATTTAGTCAATATATTCACTTAGGGTGTGAAAATTGGTAAAGGTTTTGACAATCAGGGATGAGGTCTATGACAAGCTCAGCAAAGTCAAATCAAAGCTCGGAGGAAGCTTTGGAAGTTCCATTGAATATCTGATAGATAGCTACAACAAGTCAGGAAAGGAAGCCTCGATAGGGCAGCTTGCAGGATCTGTCCAAAAATTCAAGATCAATAGGAGAACAGCGAAAAAAGTGATGGAAAATGTCTAAGATCTGCGTCGATTTCGACATGCTGATTTCTTACCTGATCGGAGAGAAGCCGATAGTGGACAAGCTCAATCTCTACACAAAGTCTGAGGAACTGCTGGTGACCTCATTGACCCTTGCGGACATTTCCATTTCATTGGACGATGATCTTGTTCCCCATAAAATCGTCGACAATTTCAGGATCCTTCCTTTTGAGGAAAAGGCTGCCCTAAAATCAAAGGAGATATACAGGATAATGCAGGATAACGGCAATGACAACATCAAGATAGCCTACAATTCAGCCATTGCGATAGTCAACAGCGCAGTGATGCTGACCCGAAAGAGGGAAAGGTACAAGGGGGTTCCAGAGCTCAAGCTAATATAGAAGCAAGGCGACGCAAATAAAATGGGGTAGGCTCCCCAAGAGCCCACCTTTTTAAATTATTCTTTGGATCTTATTTATGGAGAGCCTTCAGTCCCCTGTGCTTGGAAAAAGCGCACAAGGTCAATGCAGGCTCAGAGAGCCTGTAGTCGAGTGGTTAAGACACCGCTCTCACACAGCGGGGATCCCCGGTTCGAATCCGGGCAGGCTCATGGTAAGGGAACCAAGAGGTTTTTGGGTGAAGCCTTTTTATGAAAAAGGCTCCCCTTGACACTCCAACCCTCCTTTCGGAGGATTCAATAATAGAAAAAAGAAAAAGATGATGGTGAAAACAGGAATGGCCGAAGAGGAAAAAGAACGGAAGAAGCTGAAGATCAACATCGATCCCAACAGGAATGCCCTCATATTCATCTCTTCATTGAATGCCATCGTCATCCTTGTAATCTTCCTCAAATTAGGGCTTTTTGGAAGCTGGCAGATGATGCTCGAGGACAAGATGTATATCCAAAGGCCTCCCTTCAATGACATCGCGATCGTTGCAATAGACGATGAAAGCATAAGGGCTCTTGGCCCTCTTCCATGGAACAGGACAGTTTATGCAGACGCGGTATCCTTTTTGGAGAATTCATCCGTAGTCGGAATTGACCTTAGCCTTTTCGACACTACCGAGGATGATTGGGTCCTTGCCTCATCCATAAGCCAAAGCAAAAACGTTGTCCTTTCATCGTATTATTCCTCATTGGACAAGAGGGACAATGCCCTTGTCGGAAGCAATTTGATCGCGCCATCCTACAGGATAATGTCCTCGAATCCAAAAATCGGGTATTCCAACATCATTAAAGACCAGGACGACGCTGTGAGGAAAATCCCGGAAATAAAGGGAGACATCAACAGCTTTTCCGAGCAGGTTGCCCTTGATTACCTGAAGGCAAACTTCACAAGGCCTAAAGGGGATCTTTTCATCAACTACGGAAGCGAGACTGGAAGATATTCAACAGTTTCGTTTTCAAAACTGAACAGCACAAGCCCGTCTTTTTTTAAAGGAAAGATTGTTCTTATAGGGATAACAGACGAATCCCTGAACCAAAACTACCTTGTCCCTGTCTCAAGGGGGCATCTTATGCCAAGAGTCGAGATACAGGCAAACGCGATAGAGACAATGATAACCGAGGATTATCTCATCATCCAGGATGACGATTCGATAATAATCTCCATGCTTGCCATAGCAATACTAACTTCAATCGTTTTCATACTGATAGGAAAAAGGGGATTCCTCCTAACGCTGGTTCCATTGGTCCTTATCCCGGTTTACTGCCTCATATTCTGGTTCATAGCCGTCTATGCCTCGACCCAGGGGTATATCTTCAACCTATTTTACCCTCCCCTTGCGATAGTGTTCGCATCAATCGGCGTTTCGTCAGGAAACTATTTCTATGAGAACTTAAAGCGAAACGAGGTCATGAACGAATTTGGGAGGTATGTTTCCCCCAACGTCGTAAACGCCATTTTCAAGGGAGAAAAGAAGGTCAACCTCAGCGGAGTGGAAAAGGAAGTCACCATCATGTTCTCGGACATCAGGGGATTCACTGCGCTGTCAGAGAAGGTTTCGGCAAAGGACCTTGTCGAGCTGCTCAATTCCTATCTTGGGGCCTTGGCTGAGGTCGTTTTTGAGAACAAGGGGACAGTCGACAAATACATGGGGGACGCGATAATGGCAGTCTACAATTCCCCATTCAATGTCCATGACCACGAGGGAAAGGCATGCCTCTCTGCATTGCAGATGCAGGAAGCCATAAAGATGATCAACAAGGAAAACAAGAAGGCCCACCCTGATTTCCCTGAGCTGTACATGGGCATAGGGATAAACACGGGAAAGGCCATTATAGGAAACATCGGCTCAAAGGACAGGGTGGAATTCACGTCCATAGGGGACACAGTCAACACAACAGCCAGGATTGAGAGCCTTACAAAATACTATGGGACGCCAGTACTTATCGGGGAAAACACCTACAACAAGATAAAGGGAAGGTTCTTCACAAGGGAGCTTGACTCTGTGCTGGTAAAGGGAAAGTCAAGGTCAATAAAAATATATGAATTAAGGAAGGAGGACTATGACCACAATTGGGACAAGGCGCTTGAGCTTTACAGGAAAGGAGATTTCAGCAAGGCAATTCTTGTTTTTGAAAAGCTGAATGACGCGCCCAGCAAGGTCTTCATTGAAAGAAGCAGGGAGCTGATAAGGATGGGCATAAGGAAAAGCGAATGGAACGGGGTTTTCGAGCACACGGTA
>JAPLWW010000094.1 GCA_026396375.1 Microcaldota archaeon
AAATACCCCAACCTCGTTGTATCCAAGGTCCCATGCGTTGCTGTATGATGCCGCAAAAACGGCGCAGCTTATCTTTTCCTTGATGTCCGCGCTTATCCCGTCCTTCATTATGACAACAGATCCTCCGTGGATGTCTGCATGGAAAAAAAGGTCCTTTTCCTCCATGTATTTTTTCACTATCTCGTCATTTTCGTCCGCATTCTTCCCTGCTATGCAGATCCTTCCCTTCTCTGTTTTGAACCATCTGTAATTCTCGAACCATTCCCTGTCCTTCTTTATTTCCTTTTTCCTTTCTATTATCTCAACCTTCTTCTTTTCCAGCGCCTTGATTTTCTTGTCAATGTCCTTTATTGCTTCCTCGGCATTTATCGCCTTTTCCCTGTATTTCTTGCTTTCAGAGTAGTATAAGTCCGCATTTTCCTTTGCATCCTTTCCTATGAACAGTTTGATTTTCACTATTTTCCAAACCTCCTTTTCCTCCTTGAGTATTCATTCACTATCTCAACAACGTCCTTTTCCTCCAATTCCGGCCAAAACTTGTCCAAAAAGCACAGTTCGCTGTATATGCTTTGCCACGGCATCAGCCCGGAAAGCCTTTTCTCCCCCGAAGTCCTTACTATTATGTCAGGATCCGGTATTCCTGCGGTATACAAGTGCCTGGAAAAAGCATTCTCGTCAACTTCCTTTGCACCTTCCTTTACCAAGTCGTTTACGGCATCCAGTATCTCCTGCCTTCCTCCGTAGCCCATCATTATATTTACAGTGTATGGGCCGTTGTTTTTGGTCGTTTCCATGACCTTTTTTATGTTATCCTGCACCTTTTCCGGGAACCTCTTGATACTGCCTAAAAAATTTATTTTGGCATTGGACTTCCTTTCATCGCTTGTTTTTGTGTACTCCTCAAGCCCCTTTGACACAAACTCCTCAAACAGCGCAAAAAGCAGCGCCTTTTCCTCTTCGCTTCTATTGAAATTCTCTGTGCTGAATGCCCAGAAAGTTACTATCTCGATCCCCTTTATGTTGAAAAGCCACTTTATCACGTCTCCAAACTTCCTTATCCCGATGTCATAGGCCTCCCTGTATTCCCTTCCATTTTTCCTTGCCCATCTTCTCATGCCGTCAGGTATGAATGCGATGTGTTTTGGAACAATAGTTTCCTCCATAAGCCAGTAATGTTCAACAACGTTTAAATAATTGAGTGGACGGATTGCATAGCCCCCTTTCTGTTTTTAAGGCAGCATTTGTCTTGGTTGCGCATTCCTCCTGGCCCAAAGCGCAAGTTTCATCCTGCCAAAGCCGCTCTCATTTCTTCATTCTCATCGCGGCAATGGAGTTTCTTTTCTGCTCGCTTCAGCTCCTTTATGTCGCCAGTCCTGCAGGGGAACTTCCTCCTTTCGGAAGCTGCCTGCAACCCGCCCTGTATAACCCTTCCATGTTAGAGTTTTAATATCCTGCTGTTTGTTTCACTTAAAAACACGCCTTAACACACTAATATGTATATAAACTTTTGTGTGCAATAATGATATAGGTGTAAACATGGCAATGGATACGGTAAAAACCTCTGAGCAAAAAGCATCTTATTCTAAGGAAAACATAATATCAAAATA
Source organism: Microcaldota archaeon (assembly GCA_026396375.1). GTDB lineage: Archaea > Micrarchaeota > Micrarchaeia > Anstonellales > J096 > JAPLWW01. Next base: position 1,608 of record JAPLWW010000094.1, read on the forward strand.
CGAGGACCTTATCAAATCGGCAAGCATCAAGCCAAAAACGCCGATTAATCCGATGAACAAGTCCTATCAAAAAACCTATTATGCCAGAGAAAACCAGATAATAAGCAAGCTGAAGGAGGATGCAAGGATCAATGCAATCACTGTTTTGAAGAATGCGGACCCTACCGAACTGGAAAAAATAGACAGGATGTTCAAGGAATTTTTTGACACGCAGGGGATGAATGAGGAATCCCTCAAAACATTCTCCAACGCATGCAAAACCACGGCAAACAAGCTCAGGCAATCATATGGAGCAAAAGAGATCCCCCAGATAACAGCATTGGACATATATTCCAACCTTCCTGCAGCTTCAGGGATAACCGTGCCGGAAGCGCCGCTTGGGGCAGTCATATCGCAGATGCTTGATGCCAGGATGCTGACAGAGAAGCAGAGCGGCAAAATAATAGGGAGGATGATAGAGCCCAGCATAATCAAAGAAATTGGGGAAGCGCAGACTGCTGCGCTTGGGGACAAGAACACTGTGGGCAAGGGAGTGTCTCCCGAGATAACGCAGAAGTTCAACGAATTGGAAAAGAGATACAACGAGCTTTCAAACGTAATGCATCAGGAGAATCCTGATCTTGAAAAATTCAAGTCTTCATTGAAGGATTATGCGCAGTCATACACGGAATTCTATACAACAATCAAGAAGAAGGCAGACGAGGGCGCAGCAAATGAGAAAATGGCAGGAGGGATTGGATGGAAAGAGGGGGTAATGTTCGGAACCGCGCTAACAGTCGAGGTACTCAGCAGGAGGGTTCCTGCAGTAAGGAAATATGTTGACAAATGGGCCAATGCCAGGCTGGAAAAGGTCCTTGCGGCAAGAACAGCAACATTAAGCGCAAGAGCCCTGAGAAATCTGGAAGCCAGGAGCATAGAAGCATTGAAGCTGACAGGAGGAAAGGGCTTCCAAGGATTCGTTTCAAGGTTTGCAATCAGCACAGGCGCAGGAGTATTGCTTGGCAC
>JAPLWW010000081.1 GCA_026396375.1 Microcaldota archaeon
GGGGTATTTGCAGCCAAAAAGGAACAGCTTAGCAAAACAGTCAATGAGGGGAATTTGAAAAAAGGGGGCTTTGGGATAGAGGGGGAAAGGGAATGGTTCAAGCACACGGTCCTTGGCCTGGTAATAGGGAGAAAGGAAGGAAGGATAAGCTCCGCCCCATGGAATTACAATGAATTTGAAAAGGCGGTTGAGATAAGGCCAGGAGGGAACATGAACAAGGCCCAGGCTACAAAGAGGATATGCGAAACCCTCAAGGCAGTTGATGAGGAGGTTTCCTGGCTGGTCCCGAAAGGCAAGTATACGCTAAGGATTAAAAGGTAATATTCTAAAGTCTTGATTATGGCAGTTGTGGAATATAGCACCAATTACATCTCAAAGGAGACCGGGCTAAAGGCAAACGAGATCAAGGACATTTTAAGCAGGATAGGCATGCCCACTGAAATTGTGGAGGAAAACGCAGTCATAGAGGTAACCCCGAATAGGCCGGACCTGTTAACCATAGAAGGGGTTGTAAGGGCACTTAACGGCTATGCAAGGGGCAAGGTGTACGAATACAAGCTTGGGAAGGGAATCTTTGAATTGAAGAATGAAGGATCATCCTCAAGGCCGTTTGTCGTTGCGGCCCTTGTGAAGGAGGTAGATGATGTTGAATGCCTTTATGATGAGATAATGCAGGCCCAAGAAAAGATACATGACACCCTTGGGAGGAAAAGGAAGAAAGCTGCAGTAGGAATACACGACGCTGACAAGATAGAATTCCCCCTAAGGTTCAGGGAAGTCAAGGAAGGTTCTTTTGTCCCATTGGGAATGGATAAGGAAATGAAGATTGGGGAAATGCTGAAAACACACGAGAAAGGAAAGGCCTATGCCCATCTTCTTGAGCATGGAAAATACCCTGTTGTTGAGGACAAGATTGGGATTGTTTCAGTGCCTCCAATAATAAACAGCGAAAGGACCAAAGTTACTGAAAAGACAAGGAACTTCCTTATAGAGATAACAGGCACAAACCCAGAAACATTGGAATATATCCTGAATATCTTCGTGTGCGCGCTGGCAGATAGGGGAGGAAAGGTTTATGGAATAAGCATAAATGGAAAAATCTATCCTGACCTGGAATGCAGGGAAATCGAGATATCAAGGGATGCTGTTGAAAAGATCAGCGGAATTGAGATGGAAATGAAGGATATCACCGAATGCCTGAAAAGGATGAATGTTGAAGTCAGGAGAGGAATTGCAAGGATTCCTCCCTACAGAAGAGACATCACGAATGAGGTTGACATTATCGAGGATGTATTGATAGGGTATGGATATGACATCATAAAGGAGGACCCTTCCAGCTTTTACCATATAGGAAAGGAAAACAGGAATGTTGAAAAGGAGATATTTGAAAGCATGGGTTTCCTTGAAGTGAAAAACTTCCTGCTTTGCGACAAAAAGGAATATGAAAAAATAATGCCTTCTGGAAAGGGGATTCTGGAAATAGAGAATCCTTTGACAGAGGAGCTTAATTCCATAAAAAACACGACCCTTATAGAGCTGATAAAGACGGTTGAAAAGAACAAGATGAAGACCCTTCCTTTGAAGTTCTTTGAGATCGATAGGGTCTATGACGGAAAGGAAATTAGGGAAACCGGGTTTGTTTTGGCTGACAAAAGCATCAAGGTTGAGGATGGGATAAGCGTCCTGAAAAGAATAGTGGAAGAAAGGGGTTGGAAGTTGAAGTTTGACAGTAAAATTCAGTTTAAAGATCTGTATGTTGATGGTTGGTCAATAGCATTCAGCGGCGACGTGAAAGGAGAGCTGGGGGTCATAAAGCCAGAGATACTGAACAG
>JAPLWW010000047.1 GCA_026396375.1 Microcaldota archaeon
ATGTTTATGCCAAGGAAGGGGGGAGGATTTTTGTTTTGGAATATAACCTGAAATTGAAGATGCGCGATGAAAACAGGCCTATAAGGGTCATAATCAGCAACTCCGAAGGATGCGACGCAGATGCCCTTCATCTATACAAGGAACAGATCAGGCATAGAAACTATAGGGTATTTGTCTCCCTAAAAGGGGTAATAAAGAACCAGATCTAGCAAGTATTAAAAAGAACGTTGCGAAAACAGATTATGGCATTGGACTTCTCAAAATACAGGAACTGGAGGCAGATAGAAAAGGATATCCACAGCATAAGCATCCAGGGCGCAAGGAACGTGACCAGAGGATCCCTTCATGAGATAAGGCTGGCAATGGATGAGTATAAAGGAAAGGATATGGTCAAAAATCTGATTAAAATTTCATCAAGGCTAATGGACGCCAGGCCCACCGAGCCAATGACAAGGGCGATCCTTTCAGGGCTGAAAAATCACAGCATAAGACTGGATAAGGAGGAAAAAGACCCAAGGAAAATCAAGGCTAGGATGGGCAGGTCTATAGAAAATATAGAGGAAATGATGAAGGAAAGCATGAAAAGCATGGCTGAGATAGGCTCTAATTACATCGAGAACGGGACAGCAATGATGACCTATTGCCATTCGTCGTCAGGGACAAACATCATAAAGAAGGCCCATGACAAGGGAAAGATAGCCAAGGTGTTTGTGTGCGAAACAAGGCCATTATACCAGGGAAGGATAACCGCAAGCGAGCTTTCCTCCTATGGGATTGACACGTACCTGATTGTTGACGGGGCAATGGCAACCTATGCCAAAAAGGCGGATATGGCCATGGTCGGGGCTGACGCGATAACCTCAACAGGGGACCTTATAAATAAGATAGGGAGCTGTTCCCTGTCAATGGTATTCAAGGCATATTCAAAGCCATTTGTCTCTGCTGCCGAGGCCCTTAAATATGACCCTGACACGTCCTGGGGGTTCAATGAGAAGATAGAGCAGAGGAAAGGCTCTGAGATATGGGAAAAGGCCCCAAAAAGGCTCAAAATGCTCAATCCTGCGTTTGACCAGACCCATGCAGGGAACATCGAGGCATATATAACAGATGTGGGCATCTGCTCGTCTGAGAACATAGAAGGCGCATATAATAAGGCATAGGCAGAGCTCTACGACGTTCTGTGTTAAAAAAGGTTTAAAAAGTGTTTTATAAAGAGTATAAGATATGGAAAGGATAAACACCCCAAAAGCAGCCAAAAGCCTAGGCGGAGACAAGAAAAAGAAACTGATTTTGCTGAAAGACCCAAACTTTTCAAGGATTTTCAGCGTGCTTGAGTCAAGATACAGGGAATTCTCACAGAATACTGCAGGATCTGACGCGTTCCCTGGAACAGAAGAGGAAGGAAGGAAGCTTACCCAGGCCCTCGAGGAGATGAAAGCGGAGAAGCAGATATCCATAGAAACGGTAAGGGAAATCAAGGGGATATTCGTAAGGCTAAGATGGGAATTCCCTGCGTTTGAAAAGGGAAGTGATGAAAGCAAGGTCTATGGTAAAAATCACCTTTGGCACAGGAATAATGTGAAGAGGATGGACGCTCTTTTGAAATATGCCTTCAACACCCAGGTTCAAATAGACGCAAGGGACGAAGCTGAAGTCGCGGCAATAGCTAAAAGCCTAAAGAACGGGACAATAACAGATGAGCAGATACAGATTCTAGGCAGGATATATAAAAAATATATAAAAAAATAAGGATTAAATTTTGTTCATTCCGGTCTGGATCAGGTATACCATGTATAGGTTTACCAGGGGAATGCACGACCCGATGAAGTACATTATTGGGCTTGAGCTTGACTTTGTGACCTTGATGTACCCCTCCATGATCTTGTATATCAGGTAGATGTTCGCAATGGGGATTATCATGAGCCAGAATGTAGGGATCTGGGCCCCTTTGCTGTTAAGCTCCACCTTGTTCTTATAGTACCAATATATTGGAAATAACCCAAAGGTAAACATGTACAATACCACCGCTACCAAAGGATTCATGCTTTTCACATCCATAATCACACCTCAATACTATCTTTATCCCTTGATTTATAAACATTTCTGGCTTTGAACGCGCTTTAGTTAGTATTGTGACATTATCCCAGCATTAAAATGCTTGGCTTCTCGCTTCAATGTCGGTTTGTTGACCGACTCCACGAGCGTTACTTTCCGCCTGCCCGGCGGTAGCTCTTTTGAGTATGTTTATTGATGCATTGAGGTCCCTATCCATGGACAAGCCGCAGGAAGGGCAGGTATGCCGCCTTTCTTTCAGTTCCTTGTCTATGATCTCTCCGCAACTGCTGCATTCCTTCGTAGTGCCGTCTGGATCCACAAACACAACCCTGCAACCAGCTTCTTCCGCTTTGTAGTAGAGCATATTTGAGAATTCGTTCCATCCGGCGTCGTTGATCGACTTCCCCAATCTTTCCATTGACATTTTCTTGATTGACAGGTCCTCCAACGCTATGAACGAATATGAATTAACCAGATGCAATGATAATTTATGAAGAAAATCCATTCTCGTGTTTCTGATTTTTTCATGCAGGACTGCAACCTTTACCTTCTGTTTTTTCCTTCTGATGGTTCCCTTTTCCTTGTTTGACACTTCCCCTTGCCTTTTTGCAAGCCTTTCCTCATATCTCTTCAGATGCCTTGGGTTTTTGATTACAGTTCTATCTGACAATGTTGCGAAGTTGATCAAGCCCAAATCCATCCCTATCTGCTTTCCCTTGTTTTCTTTTGGCGTTATTTCCATCTTTATCGTGAATATGGCGTAAAATTTGCCTGATGATTCCCTCTTTAACATCAGCGTCTTGACAGTTCCTTTCATTTCTCTGTGTTTCCTGATGCTGATTTCTCCGAATGGCGTGACCTCCAGTTTTCTTTCTGCTATCTTGAATCCTGATTGGGGATACAGGAGTGACTTCATCCTGTCCATGTTCTTGAAGCGCGGAAACCCTGCATTTTTATCTTTCTTTTTCATTCTAAAGTAGAGGAGTAGTGCATTGTATAACCTGTGCGAAACCGCCTGCGCAGTTTGCGAGTATAACCCAGAATCCTTGACCATTGATTGAAATTCTATCTTGCTTGGGAATTTTCTTGTCTCATTGTATTTGTTTTTGGAGTATTCCAGCAAATTATTCCATATGTTCTTTGACAGCCAAAGGTGGGTCTGGATTTCCTTGCCCTGCTTGCCAGTCGGATATATTCGGAACTTCCACGCCCTGATGACTTCCATATATTATTGTGACGAATGGTCATTTATAAAGGTGGACAGACCCCGCTGCCAGACTCCATAGATATTAATTCGTTCCCATGTTGAAACAGAGGGATTTCTTGACCATCAATTTTTAAATGTTTTGTGCGCATTTATGATTGTGGTAATGATATGAATAAGAATTTGGTTTTGTTCGCGATAATTGTGGGAATAACCTCGATTGCATTTGCCAATCCGACAACAGACATGGGAGAGAGGCTCTCCGGAGTTTTCTGCTCACTGTATACCTCCTTGAAGAGCCTTATCGTGCCGATAATAGTCATGGTAATTGTGTTCGCAGGGGTCATATACGTCGTCGGCCAGGTGTTCGGCGCAGAGACAAGGGCAAAGGCGCAGGGATGGGCAACCAACATGATCATCGGAGTCATAATAGCGATACTGGTCATACTGATTGTGCCGTTCATACTTTCGCAGCTTGCCCCTGAGCTCAGCATAGACACGGCCTGCCAGTGATACAAGATGAAAATAGCAAGGCTGGCATTCCTTTCTTTTTTAATACTCTCGATTGCATTTGCCGATGATGATATTGATCTGCAAACTGCGCTTAAGGATTTCTGCACATTGCTTTACGGCCTGGTCGGGCAGCTTGCCTTTGTGATGGTCCTTCTTTCCTCAATGGTCTTTACGGCAGGGCAGTTCTTCGGCGCAGAGACAAGGGCCAGGATGTCAGTATGGGCAAACAGCATGCTGATAGGCGCAATAACCGGAATACTGATGGTAATCCTGGTTCCGTGGTTCCTTGGAATACTCATAAGCACGGATTTCAGCGCTGCAGACTGCAGTTTCACAGCCAAATAAAAAATTATTTTGATATTATTAGATCCTTAACTGAATGGCAGGCTTAGGATATTCTGTTATAGATTGCAGTCAAATCCCATAAAGCCTTATCTTTGCAACTGTTTCCGGGGTCATTGCGCCTGACTTGGAAAGCAGCTTTCTTATGCCCTTGAATATTGGTTTTTTGTTTACTACCGCAAGGATTGCGATTTGCATGCCTATTGACTCCATGTATCTTGTTATGTCCGGAGGGGGATTTGCTATCTTTTTCATATCATCCTCAAATGCGCTGATAGGAGATTCCGAGGAGAACATGCCCAGATCTTCCATAGACTTAAAAAGCATGTTTTTTGTGTCCTTGTTTTCGGGCTTCAGCACCATGCTCGCAAATGAGGACATGTCTATCGCCCGTTTCGCTGCCAACGGCTTGGCAAGCATGTCGTTTGTCATCCCTATGCCTATTTCGCTTGCGATGGAAACGGCGAATAAGGAGTTGAATGCGATATTTACGGTGTTCTTTATCTCTTTCTTTATCAATTCTTGCGCAAGCGGCTTTGCGATCATCTTGTTGGCAAATCTCTCAGTTACCGCTTTTGCCGCCTTGGTGAATGCCTTGCTGATCAATTTACTTTCGGTAAATGTGAATGGGATGAGGGCGGTGCCCGCATAGTCGACGGAATTGAGGAAGGTGTTTGGCCAACCAAGCCACAGTTCCGACTTCTTGTCCGCATAATCGTTGATTACAGGCTCGAACTTGTCTATCAGGTTGTTAAGCGCATTATAATATTTTTCAGATGTTTTTTTTGTAGGGTATTCTTTTGCAAGTGAAAATGCGCGTTCATAATCACCATATGCCTTTTCGAAATCCTTAAATGCCCCATTTTCGAATTCTTTTACAATGCCCGGCAACCTTCCGACAGTTATAACTGGCCAGCTACGATGAAGCTTCACCTCCACAGCAGGGGTAGTCATCATTGCCGAGACTGTTGAGCACGAGTCAAGAATATCATACCTCATTTTGTCAACTGATTCCTTCATGCTCTGCGCAACTAACCTATCCGTGCTTTTTATTATGTCGCGCCTGGTGTTCCGCGGGATAGCAACCTGATCCTCTTTCACAGCTACGGTTCCGTCTGCCATAATCATCATTTTTTATCTAACTGAGTCTCTCCTGGCTTTGAAGCCGGATCTATGGTTTTCTTGGGTTTTATAACCTTGGGCTTCTTAGTAGATAGATCCTTGAGCAGATCCTCTGCGGACTTCGAGCTCTTGCCCGTGGCTTCCTTGGCCTTCATTGCCGCCTTAAGCCTTTTTGCCACAATGTCCTTGGCTTCCCTTGATCCGCGCCCGGAGAGTGCCTTTGCCTTGGCTGCCTCTTTCATGGCTTGGCTATATTCCTTGTTTACTTTGTAATTCTCGTCTATTTTTACGATCTTGTTTCTTATTGCTTTCCAGGCAACAGGGGCAACAAACACCACGCCTTCAACGGCTGCCATTATTGCCGCTGCCTCGCCCAGATTCTTCAACAATATTAGGCCTGGGTTCTCCTTTGTTTCCTTGCTTGCCTTTGCTTGGCTTATTATGTCTTTTGCGCCTTTCAGGTATCCGTCTGCTCTATTGACCTGGGCATTGAATTCCTTGCTGTAGTCCTGGATGTCCTTATCAAGCTGCTGCTTTGCCGCATCCACCCTCTTGTCCATCACCTTCTTGGCATCCTCCCTCTTTTTCTGCGCCGCAACAGGATCAAGCGACTTTACGCTTTCCTCAACCCTGGACATCACTTCAGCCACCCTTTTCTGGATTTCCAGATCATATACCTTCCTTAGGTTCTGAACTGATGCCTTATATGAGGATTTCAGGGAAGCAAGCTCTGATTCATCCGCTTGGATCAATTTCTCCAGCTTATCGGCATTCTTCTTTATCTCGTTTGGATTGCTGAAATTTATGCTTGTTATTACATCCGTGCCTGTGCCAAGCAATA
>JAPLWW010000033.1 GCA_026396375.1 Microcaldota archaeon
CTTTGTTGGCTCTGGCTGTTTTGATATCTGGGCCATCATCTTATTGTGTACAAAAGGGATTAAAAATGAATGTTGTTTATTCCCTTGCGCCTGCTGCCTTCAGCAGCTCCCCTATCTCATTTTTGCAGTTTTCTTTTGCCCAGAACAGCGCGGTCCTGCCTGCGTTGTCCTTTGCATCGATATCGATGCCCTTGGATATCAGGAGCCTGCAGATCTCCCTATAGCCGAAAAAAGATGCATCCATGAGCGCAGTCCTGCCGTTGCTGTCCCGCGCATTGATGATTGCGCCTGCATCCAGCTGATTTCTTGCATGTTCCAGATTATTCTGACTGACTGCTGCAAATAAACTTGCATTGAGCGTGTCCTGGTCCTTTTGGGCAAATGGCCTTGCCTCTGTTCCCAGCTTGAAGGCTGAAAGTTTTTTTGGATCGGCTGTGCTGATTGCGCCGGCATTTCCATCCTGCCTGTTGAAAAGAGCTGTTTGGGCCATATTATTTTTCTGTCTATAAAAAGGTTTTTTAATGTGACTGCTAATCCTTTATCCTCAAGACAAGGAACTCATGCTCCTTGTCAAAAGGCTCCAGATAGAATTTCTCCAGTATCTCAAAATCCTTGGAAAGGCTTTTCTCAATTTCCTCAAAGACCTTCTTTGGATCCTTTGACACGTCTATGCTCTGGCTCTTCACGCAAAGCATCGCGCATCCGCCTTTCTTCAGGAATTTCCTGCAGTTCATTGTCAAAATCCTGTCCTGATCTGGTTGCGCAACGTCCTGATATACAATATCAACATCCGGTATTTCCTCATATTCTTCCGGCTTCCTTGCGTCAGCCACTATCGGCACTATGTTCTCCCGATGCTCAGCCAATTCCATCAATCTTTCTGCCATCTGGGGCGCTATCTCTACCGCATATATTTCCCCTTCCCCAAGAATGTCCGAAAGGTGGCTGATTGTTGTCCCTGTCGATGCTCCCAGATAAAGGACCTTTGAGCTTTTTGAGAATGGGAAATTCACCAGGCCTTTCCTTATCGCCCCGCAAAGCTTGCTCCTGAAAGGGTCCCATTCCCTGTATTCCACATTTCCTTCCCTCACAAGCTTCTCGCCGTAAACGCTTTTTCCCCTGATCCTGTTGACTGTGTAGATGTTCTTGCCGTTTGAATAGACATCCGGAAAAATTTCATTTAGGCTCATGATAGCATAGGAAAAACAATAATTTAAAAACAAAACCGGTTTTAATGATAGCATGGAAGAGGCAGAGAAAAGGAAGGAGATGGAAAAGAAGATGGAGGCCCCTTCCGCGCTCAAAAGGAAGGAGCTTCTGGAGGACATGAAGATACTCAGCAGCAACGAGATCGTTGAGATAAAAAGATTGGACGAGGAGGACCTTGAGGAAGTAGTTAAGCTGATGAGAAAGGCACTTTTCGAGATAGGAAAAAAGGAGATGAAGGAGATAAAGGACATCCTGAAGCAGGGCCACAGCTACGGAGCCTATGTTGACCGCTTCATAATAGGAGTAGGCCTTGGATTCCCTATATATTTTGACAGGAGCGAGAAGTTTTTCAGCAGCGAAGAGGCCCCCAACGCGCTTTACATGGAGGATGCGGCTGTATTGATAGACTACCAGGGCAAAGGAGTTATAGAAATGCTTGTCGAGGAAAGGGAAAAGGAAGCAAGAGTAAACGGCCTGGAATATGTTGTTGGGATATCAGGAGATAATATAAATGGGGACATTAGGGCTGAGATAGAAAAAGGAGGGACTCTGATGCAGAAAAAATATCTCCAGCTCAATTACAGGTTTGCCAACACAGAAAGCGGCTTCGTTGTTTTCAAGAAAGTTTGATCTTTTTCTCGAGTTTTTCAAAATCCGTTGTTAAGTCTTTTTCTGGCTTGTTTTCGATGACTGCCAAAACAGGAATTCCGAACTTTTCGCAAAGGCCTTTGCATTTTTCCGCATAGTATTTTGAGATTTCATCAGGCCCTGAAACCAGAACCATTCCGTCCAATCCTCCTTCCTCCAAAAGGGTCATCGGGACATCTCCTATCCCAGGCGGAAAATCCGCCAAAAGAACATCCAGATTCCCGAACCTGGAAAAATTCAGAAGGTCCTTCAGGGCAGAGGCTGCCATTGGCCCTCTCCAAAGTATTGCCTCATCCCCTGTTATGTTTCCCATTGAGATTATTTTTATGCCTTCTTTTTCCATCGGATAAAGCTCCTTTTTCTCGCTGCTTCCGAAAACTTTCCCTTCCAAACCGAAAACCTTGTGCAAAGACGGGCAGTCTATGTTGGCGTCAAGGATTCCAACGGAATTATTTCTTGAAAGGAACCTTGCAAGGCTCACTGCAACCGTTGTTTTGCCAACTCCTCCTTTTGCTCCCCAGATTCCGATAAAGGATTTTATCCCTTTTGACTTGAGGCTTGGCTTGTTGATCCTGAAATTGACCTTTGCATTGCTCATGGATTCACGCCAAGCATCCTTTTCGCCTTTTCGCTCATCCTTTCCTGCGTCCAAGGCGGATCCCAGACAAGCTCAACAGTGACAGTCTCAACAGACTCCACCTTTTCCAAGGCCTGTTCTACATCCATGAGGATAACGCCCATCAACGGACAGGCAGGGGTTGTCATTGTCATCTTCACAGTCGCCCTTTTCTGCCTAAGGTCAACATCAACGCCATAGACAAGGCCAAGGTTGACTATGTCTATGCCTATTTCAGGGTCAATGACAGTTGAAAGCTTTTCCATTATCTCCTTTTTCGCCTTTTCAGGATCCACAATTGAGGTTGGCGTGAAACGTTTAAAACACTAGCCTTTGGCGCATTCGCTGAATAATTTCATGAATGAACTGAATGATTCCTTTCCCATAGTTTCATTTATCTTTTCGATTGATTCTATGAATCGAATAAGATTCATGTCTTCATGGTACACTGCCCAGAAACGAGAGTTTCTTCCTATAATATCTTTTGAAGTGATATCTGCTCCTGCCTTAATGAGCCGGATTATCTCTTCCTTGTCGCCGTCTTTCGCGGCATGCCAAAGGCTATTATTAAGCCTTATCTGTTCTTCTATAAGAGATGTCTGTTTTTCGCTTGGAATTATATCAGCTTTGGATTGTTTCCTTGCCTGAATATCCTTTTGGAACGGCTTCCTTTCCTGCATGATTCTCATTGGCACAAAAGGGGTTAAAAGCAATTCGCCCATGAAAAAAACTAACAGAGGCAAGGTTAGTCTTGGTTGGGGTTGGAGCTTTAAGGGGGCCGCTAGACTGAATAAGATCCTTACAGAAAACAACAAAATAGGCAACCTTTAAAAATTCAACTACTCAATAGGAAACTGGTGTAAACATGGGATTAATGGACTGGTTAAATTCTTTCCTGGGAAGGAAGGAAGAGAACGAGATAAAGCTTGAACCAGACGGAGTCAAGGAGTTTGAGAGCAACGAAGAAATCCAGACCGATATCAAAGAAACCCTTGAAGAGCCTAAGCCTGAGGAAGACGCTGTAATGGAGGAAATGAAGCAGGCGAAGCCTGTCAAAGCCTCGAGGGCCAAGGCAAGATCAAAATCAAGGAAAAAGGGAAAGAAGTAAATGTTGATCGGGATAGTCGGGAAGCCAAACTCCGGCAAATCCACTTTCTTTTCAGCAGCAACCCATGTGGAAGTGAAGATTGCCAATTACCCATTCACAACAATAGAGCCCAACAAGGGAGTGGGCTATGTGAGGAAAAGGTGCCCCTGCTCTGAATTGAAGAACAATTGCAACCCACAGGACTCGGCATGCATAAACCACATAAGGATGATACCCATACCACTGCTGGACGTGGCTGGAATAGTTCCTGATGCGCACCAGGGAAAAGGCCTGGGTTTGCAGTTCCTGGATGACATGAGGCAGGCGGACGGGATAATAATAGTCGTTGACGCCTCTGGAGAGACTGACCTTGAGGGAAACCCGAACCCATCTGACCCTTCAAAGGAGGTTGAGCTTATTGAAACCGAGCTCAGGGAATGGATAAAAAGCATAATTTTGAGAAACAGGAAGGACTATGAACACAGGCCGGTGGACAAGCTTATCGAAGTGCTATCCGCGCTAAAGATAGACAACGACGCGATGGTAAAATTCGTGGATTCCTTAGGAATGGACAAGAACAAGATAATGATGGACGAGGAGATAGCCGGAAGGAGCAAAGGAAAGCCCTGGAAAACATAAAGAAGTTCGTTGAATCCAACAAGGGAACAGGAGTCATCAGCGCCCTTAATGCTGTTGTCTTTGATTTGCTTGGCTTGATCACCGCATATCCGGTGGAGGACGAGGGCAAATGGATGGACAAGAAGGAGAACGTGCTTCCCAACGTGAAGCTGATAATGAAAGGCAAGAGCGCGCATGATTTGGCTGGTTTGATACATACTGACATCGCAAATGGCATGCTCTACGCCATAGACGGAAGGAGCAAGATGAAGATAGGCAAGGACTATATTATTAAAGATTTGGATGTAATTAAGATTGTTTCTGCTTCAAAGAAATGAAGCCTGAGGTAATATATATGAAAATGATAATTGCAGTTTTGGCAATGCTAGTATTATTCTTCGGATGCGTGGACAATGTCATTTATGGATCTAATGACAATAAGGCAAACGCGACAGGCGTCTTCAACAAAAGCATCAACGGATACGTTTCGCTTATGAGGAATACTGGCGCATATTCCGCAGTTTTCTACAACGAGATAAACGGCAAGAGTTCCGGAGTTTCAGTTGCAAAGAACAATGAAGACTACCAGGTCCTGCTCAGCTCGGATATGTATTCATGGACCCTGAAGAATGTCAAGGGAACGCAGTATCTGTGCTTAGAATTTAATGGAAGGAAGGAATGCTCCTCAAATATCACTGCAACAACTGCGCCAATCGCAAACAACCTTGCAACGGCGGTATTCTCAAGCCAGTATGAGGACATGACGGAAATCAAGTATAACAGCTTAATGAAGCATAATTCAATAAACATGATAAGCTTCAATGAAAGCGAGGACAGCTACATTTTTGACATAAACTATTCCTTGAAGGACCTTACAGGGGAGGAGCTTTCAAGGATATTCCTTTCCCCAACATCCTCTGCAATGGCAATAAACAACTTCAGGGAAAAGATGGTGTTCAGGAAAAGCGACTACCTCAGGACAAATGATGAGCTGATATACAATTACCTTGGCAGCAGCAACGACGAGATAAGCGGAATAAGGAACTTCAGCTATGGAAAACAGGAAATATCGGCGCCTGCAAATGTCAGCGAGGACAAATTCAATGTCCTGCTCAGCGATTTCAACGACTTCTGGACAAGATACACCTCTGCGAAAACAGACGACGACTATAAGCAGATCGCGATAGAATTCAAGATGCCCCAGTTCTGCAAAAAGACCTCAAAGGTCCTTGAGTGCATAGACGCATACACTGCAATGACAAAGGATGCTAGGGGATGCGATTATTTGAATGCAACTGAAAAAGATACCTGCTACTACAATTTCGGGACAATAGACAGTAAAAAATACTGCGACAGCGTGGTAAACGAAACCATGAGGCAGGATTGCATTTCAAAAAGCAACAGTGCTTCAAACCAGACTGCCGCAAAAAACCAAACGGCCAACAATAGTGTAACAAACGGCACAATAACGAACGAGACTGTCAAGAATTACATAGTGTACAGCTGAATCTTAATTTTTTACTTCTTCCTTTTCTTTGTTTTCTTTGATTTGCTTGGTTTAGAATTCAGATTTTTGGATTTTGCTTTTGAGGATTTTGCCCCTGCCTTCCTTATTTCCCTCCCTGGCCTGGGCCTGTTCTTGTCAACAGGATGCTTTACCACTGGATTCGGCGCATGCCTGAGGGCGTTCCTCGGCCTCCCGAAATGCCTGTCTATTACGGAAACGTCAACCAGCTCCATGCCGGTTTGGCAGGAGGGGCACTTGAAGGAGAGGTTCATCGCATCGTCAAAGGAGAAATTGGTCCCAAGCCCGCAGCCTGGGCAGTAATAGTGTTCATCGTTGATCAGATGCGCATACTTTATCCTTGCGTCCTGGTTCTTCACAGTGGAATTGATCCATTCCCTGAACTTGCTCTTGTCTATCGACCAGTTGTAGTAGAACCAGCCAGTGTCTTCATTCTTTGTCCTGTTGTAGTAAGTGATGCCCAATTCATTGAGCTTGTTAAGAACAGATCTAACGTCGCTTACCTTAAGCTTCAGCATTTCTGCTATCTTCTCATCCTCAGTATCCTTCTTGAGAAGCTTGAGTATGTCTATCGCATTTTCTCCGGCAGAATTGATCAGCTCCTTCCTGATTACATTGTCAACAAGGAAAGAATCGATGTCATCTGTCTTTTTGGACATCACATCACCATATATATACTATTTTTACCCAAAACATTATAAAAAGGTTTCTAAAATAGTTGCAATATTACTGAATATATGGAGCTTATTGTGGTTTTTGCTGGGCTTATGCTGGTTTTCCTGGCTTCATTCCTGCCAGGGATGCACATTGCATTTTTGCTTTCCATGGCAAACAACATCTTTCCCCCAGAAGCACTTATGATGATGTACGGCTCGTTCTCTGCCTTTGTCATCATCCAGACTATTGTCTATGCCTATCTTCCTGCCGAGGCTGCGCTTTCTTTGCCCCTGGTCTATAGGTTCACAAGCTCTGGAAGGATCAAGGAATTCATATCCTGCTGGCTCCTGGCAGGGCTTTTCGGCATCCTTCTTGCTATCCTGATTCCATCCGAGGCAATAGCAGGGATCATTTCCCTGATAAAGCCAATATCATTTTTCCTTGTCGCCCTTGTTTTGTTAGTGAATGTTTGGCAAAACAGGAAGATTGAATTCGTTGTTGCGCTCCTGCTGTCTGGCATTATAGGATATCTTGGAATAGCTCTTGGGATAGGCAATGCCTTTCTTCCGATATTCACAGGCCTGTTCTCCATACCTTTCCTGCTGAACGGCTATTATGGAAAAGAGGCAGTTGCTGAAAAGAAGGAAAATAAGGAGATAGACCTTGGGGCTGTCGCAAAGGGAAGCATGATGGGGGCTTTGCTGAGCTTCCTCTCTTTCGGGATACCTGCGATTGGCGCGCCTTCTGTCCTGGGGGCTGCTGCGTATCCCTTTCTCAGCGACGCTTCCCTGCTTTCCTATTTTGCATCCTTCTCAACCTCGCAGTATTACATGAGCTTCACAGGGGCCGAGAGCAATGCCCCAAGGGTGAGCGCAACCATCCAGATACTGGATGCTATAAAGGGAAATTCCATTTATTTTGTCCTTGGCTATGTGATAGGAGCTTTGGCAGTTGTCGCGATAGCCGAAAAGCTGATGAAACACATCAGGAAAAACAAGATGAGCTATGTATTAGCTATCTTCATGATAGGGCTTGTTGTGCTCCTGACTTCAGGGATCCTTGGAATCCTGGTCCTGATTGCGTCTGCGCTGGTTGGATTGAGATTCTCAAATGAGAGAATAGCCCTGCTGGGGGCGATAATAATCCCCTATCTTGTGTTTTCTATATGAAAATATCCAATCAGAAAAGAGCTTACGCTTTTGCCCAACCTGTAAACCTCTTTCGGGAGCCTTTTTCCATAACATTAACTTAGGTATATATATATTTCGATTTTAAATTATACCATGAGAACCATAATATTGGCAGTCTTTGTTGGATTAGTACTCCTTTTCGGGTGCGTTGGGCAGACAAACACTAAACCGACATGCTATAATATTTCAAAACAGACGCAAGTCTGCCAGCCCGTAGAGTTTAACTCCACCTCTTGTGAAATCGGTTCTACAAACGTTTCGGTCTTTTCTTCTAAAGGAGATCCTGGACTTGTATCCACAGCGGAATTTTGCTATAGATATGCTGATGATAATAGTAGATGTATAGATGAGTATGTTATCTGTAGTTTTATTTTGGTAAGTAATGATAAAAAATCTGCAAATATTACCTATGATGTAATACTCACAGATCTGACATCTTCATCCATAATAACGCAGGAAAAAAATACCTATGTGAATCTAGGAGAGCCGGAAGCAGTCAGTTCTATATTTGGTCTCGTAGATAGAAATGAAACCTGCAGTATAGGCAAATTAAGTTTTCAGCCCATTTGCAAAACAATTACCAATCAAAAGACACAGTGTACTGAAAAAACGACTTATGATGAAAAATGTGAGTGAAGATTTCTACTTTCTTAGCAAAGTCGATATCTTCTATCTTCTTGGTTTTTTATCTAAAAATCAAGAATATTGAGCCAAAACTTCATTCTGGAATATCCTAAGGTTATGAAAGGTTAACTTATCCCAAATATGCAAGCAATGGATATGTTGGATTATCCTGGGTAAATGCTTGAATTTCCTGTATCATCACTTTTTATAACCTTTGAAAGACAATTGCAATATGCAAAGAATTGCGAAATTGTCCTTCCTGGCCAGCATTTATGTGTGCGACAGGCGCTCGATAATAAGGGACATCAACATAATCAACAGGAAGCTCAGCCTTGAGGAGGCGAAGCAAAAGGCGATCGCGAAAACAGAATCCTTCGGCAAAGCCAGCGGGCAATATGCCTCATTGTACCAGCTGAGGGGGCTGTATTATGATGGAAACGCATATCTTTCATGCTCCAGCGCAATGGAAGAAAAGAGCACATCGGCTCACGAAGAATTCCACATGAAAGTGAAGGAAATGGACCTTGACAAAAAATCAAGTTATCCTCCATTGGAGGAGTCTGCTGCCTATGCCTATGAAACCATGGCAGAGCTGGGCTCCAGAGGAGTATCAGAGTCGCTATGCAGATACAGCAGGCAGGCCCGCCATTCTGTGCGTTTCCTGTTTGCACTGGACAGGAAAGGCCATGAGGAGATGCTCATGGATTCCATAAACAGGATTTTCGCATACGCATGGGAAGTGATGGCAGGGGACAATGTTGCCATAGCCATCAGCTCGGCCGGGGACTGCATGTTCTATCTTGAATGCATGGCTGTCCTGAAAAGATGGGGCATGAAAGACGGAGAGAAGATCCTGCTTGAAGCGGTCGGCGCATCGGATGAGAACGGCGCAAACGCAGGAAGGAAATTCCTGCTAAAGTCGCTACCATCAAGAACCAGGGAAAAACTTAACTCATCCTACGGGATTGACCTGAAAGGATTCAGGTTCCGATCATTGTACTCCCAAAAAATTGAATATAAGACTTGGAAATGGTAGGAAACCTTGCTGGAATTTATCCGAACGCATCGGCCTTTATCTGCTCCTTTGCAATGCCTTTGGAAATTAGGACATCGGAAAATGAATTTACCATTGCGACAGGGCCGCAAAGGTAAAACTCGTATTGCTTGAAATCATCCAGCTCTGCAATCACTTTCTCGATGTCTATCCTTTCCTTGCTGAAAGGAAGGCTCTCTTCCCTTGTGAACCTGAAGTCCGCCTTGATTATCCCTTGGCTGGAATAGGACATGAGCTCTGAAACATAAGCAGTATTGCTCATTTGCTTTGCAAAATAATACAGCCTGAAATCCCCCTGGATTCTTTTCTCCGCAATATGCCTTATCATTCCCATCATCGGGGTTATCCCGATTCCCCCTGCAATCATGACCGCCTTTTTTCCGCCCTTGTACTCGTTCTTACCAAAAGGCCCCATGACTCCAATCTTGTCCCCAACCTTGAGAGTATCTAGGTAAGATGTGAATTTTCCGCCTATTATCTGTATTGCAAGCTCCAGATACGGCCAGGAAGGAGGTGAAGCTATTGAATATGCCCTGGTCAATGCCTTGTCATCGATTTTGAAAAGGTTGATGAACTGCCCAGGCAAAAAGCCGATGCTCTTCCCGTCTTCCGGAAACAGCTTGAGTATCCTTGTGTCTCCCATGCTTTGGATGCTCCTTATAATATAGAGCTTTGATTCTGGCATAAATTCACCGAAAAACCTAACACTGGCAAGATTTATAACCCTTCTATGTTCGGAAGGTCGTTTATGGAAAGCAGTATCTCTATCTTCATCTTTTCAGCCTCTGGAACAAGCGTCCTGAAGGCCTTTTCCACGCTTTCAGGGTCGGACTTGTGGTATCTTCCAGACGTCCCGAAAATGTAGATCGTGTCATTGTGTATTGCCACCATCCCTCCTTTCACATCCCTTAGCCTTGTGTTAAATCGGCACATCATATCTATTACAACATCCTTGTGGCTCTCTGCAACCGAATGGGGCAACAATCCTATGTATTTCGTGTCTGACCTTGATCTTCCCACGATATATACATAGTACTTGTCCTTTGTGTCATGCTGGAAAAACAGCCTCATGTCGTCGTTGAATCGCACAGTGCAAAGCCCTGAGAAAGCGGAGTTGCTGAGCATATCCGGCTCTAGCTTGCTTTTTCTTATGAGAGAACTTTTACTGGAGAAAACGGCCCTGCTGTTTTGGGGGGTTACAACTTTTTCCACTGGGATGCCTATCCCGGTCGCCACCATTGCATATTCTTTGCCTTTTTCTTATATTTAAGCTTTCGCCTTTTATCCTACAGGAGTATACACGAAAACACAACAAATTGCCCTAAAACAAGAAGGTTTATATATACATAATTGGATATATTCAATTGTGAATATACATCCCAGGATCGGCACTGCCAAACAGAGGAGCAAAAAGCTGGATAATATAATGGTTAAGCACAGGCAGATGGTGATGCTCCTTTGGCTGATAGGCAAGGAAAGCAAGCACGGATACGCGATAATAAAGGACATGGAGGAGATGGGATTCGGGTCATTCAAGGCCTCCAGGGTATATCCTGTTCTTTCATTCCTGTGCAAGAGCGGATTGCTCAGCAAAAAGAAGATGGAAATGAAGATCTATTATTCAATAACCTGTAAGGGTAATGATATGATTTAATTCTTCAAATAATGTATAAGTCACGGAAAGATGGGGGAATTCTTCAAGGATATGGTGGGATG
>JAPLWW010000080.1 GCA_026396375.1 Microcaldota archaeon
TTCCCCTGCTCATTGTCCAGCATATCGCCATGGGTTTTGTGCAGGGATTGGCTGACTGGCTGAATCGGACGTCCGGGCCGCGCGTGGTTGTGGCCCGCGATGGCGAGCCTGCGCGGGCCGGTTACGTCTATGTCGCGCCGAATGGGGTCCAGATGGGCGTGAGCCCGTCGCTGATGATCATGCTGATGTATACCGTGTTTATCTTTGACTGGAACGTGTCGATCACGGCTCCTGCCAATCTCAGATGGGGCAGAGAAACCCCTGTTGAGGTTGGAATCCCTGCCGCAGAGAACATAAGGGATTCAAAGAGCCCGTTGAACATGAATATTATTATGAAAATCGCGATTGTCTCAAAGACAGTGAAAAGCGCGGCCTTTGCCCTTGACTCTACTATCTTGTCGTTCAGTATCTTGGAATAGAAATAGTATATCAGCGTGAAGAACAGGCCGATGCCGAAGCTTATCCCTATATATGGCAGGGACTGGAGTATTATACCGTTGAAGCTATATTGACCCGACATTGGTCATTTTTTGCTTAAAACCCTTTTAAAGCTTATTGAATTTGATCTTATTTTACAACAAAATCAGGCTCGACCTTTCTCCAGTTCCCGTTCAGGAAGTGCCAAACAGTTTTTGTCGTTGAATCATATACCAGGCTGGATTCATGGGCAACCTCTGTTGGCCTGTCAATCTCAATGAGAGGATACCTGAATGTCCATGCCATTTTATCTCTAAAGGGATTTTTCTCAACAGCCACAAACCTTTTTTCCTCTGCCTTCTTCTGCTCGCACCACTTGATGATTTCCTCTATGTCATTTTTTGACGGCATGCGAAGATCCTCCCTTATCCTCGAGATTCTTGTAGATCCCGCTATAGAGGCTTTCGGCATTGTCCTCCATCCTGATAAAGAATATCTGGCCCACTCGCGCATGCTCCTTGAGGATTATGCCAAACGGGTTCTCGACCACCAAAAGCATTTCCACCTTTCCCTCGAATCCCGGATCCCAAAGCCCTGAGACCAGGTAAGCGCCATTTCTCAATAAAGTTGTCCTTGTGAGACAAAATCCTGCAGCATCAGAGGGCATCTTGAATTTCTCGTTCAATGTAATTTTGTAAACCCCTTTTGCCAATTTGGCCCAGCTGTCCTGATATTCTATCTTCGTGCAGTCGGCTATCTTCCTCTCCTTGTTGTCGAAATCGACTGCCCCTCCCGATGAGAACTGGAAAATGGACTCCAGGGTTAAGTCGAATCCTGCCTGCTGCTTTTGCGTGTTTTCGTCCCTGAAGTTGTGGATGTACCCCTTTTCCTTGGCAGATTTGGGGGTTATTATCATAGCTCATCCCTGGCATAGAAGCTTTCTTCGTTTGCCCTTGAATAAGTGAATATTTCCTCAGGCTTGAAGAACCTCTTTATCTCCTTCTCAGCCGTCTCTATGCTGTCGCTTGCATGGATAAGGTTCTTTTGGGTGCTCATTGAATAGTCTCCCCTGATCGTTCCCGGCTCAGCTTCCCTTGCGTTGGTCTTTCCGAGCCTCTTCCTCACGACATTGACTGCATCCTTCCCTTCCAGGATCATCGCGATCACTGGCTTGGATGTCATGAATGCCTCGATGTTAGGATAGAACGGCTTTTCCACCAGATGGGAATAATGCTCCTTTGACAGATTGGGCGTCATGTGCACCATCTTGACCGCAACTATCTTGAAGCCCATCTTCTCAAACCTGCTCGCAACCTCGAATGCGATGCCCCTGTCCAGGGCATCCGGCTTTATCAGGATTACTGTTCTTTCCATAGGAATCACTTCTTCTCAATCTTCTTTCCCTTGTTGATTTCC
>JAPLWW010000091.1 GCA_026396375.1 Microcaldota archaeon
ATCCCCCTTGCCTTTGCCCCTTCAAAGACCTTATTCATAGGGATTTTGGACTCGCTCTTCCCCAAGTCACTTATAATTTCCATGACAACCTTAAGGTTCTCCTTGTCCTTCAGGGTCCTTTCAGAGATTATCATATCCACATCCGCAACCTCCTTTTTCTTTTTTCTTGCCATTCAAACCACCAATAGGCTGATTGCTGGCTTGCTTAAAAGGTTAGTTGGACCCTCTTGCCAGACCTATAATAAATGTGCAGAACGCATAATTTATGTGCAGACTGGCATTTATGTGCAAGGCCAGGGCCAGCAAAAAGCTTTAAAACTGTTAACATCATATTAACATGATCATTATGACACCGCTTAACAGAAAAAAGTTTTTGGGATTCGGATTTGACGATTCGTTCTTCGCGAACTTCAATTCCATCTTCGAGAGCATGGAAAAGGAGATGATGAGGGACATGGAGCAGTTCCAGAACCTCAAGAAGGAGAAGCCAGGCCCCAACACAAGGGTATATGGCTTTAGCCTGAAGATAGGCCCTGACGGCAAGCCTGTGTTCGAGGAGTTTGGCAACGTCAGCCCGAACAATGCAACGGTCATGGGAAGGCCCCCAGCCAAGGCAGGCAAGGCAGAAACCCTGAAGCCAAGGACAGACGCAAGGGTGCCCTTCACAGACGTCATAGTGGACAAGGGGATAATCAAGGTCATTGCAGAGATGCCAGGAGTGAAGAAGGAGGACATAAAGCTCAACATGGTCGGAAGCGACAGGATCGAGATAAAAGTGGATACTGACGGAAGGCACTATTTCAAGGTCGTTGATCTTGAGGAAGAACCTGATGAAAGCACGATCGAGGCAAAGTACAATAATGGTATCCTGGAGCTGACGATGAAAGCAAAGGCATCAGGCAAGGAAGAGCCGAAGAAGGCCAAAAAAGTCACGTAATCTTCTTTTATATTTAACCTATGATATAACATAGGTTTCCGATGATGACATACAGGTTTGCGGAGCCTTTTTGTATAAAAAAGGCAAATGACGAAAACCTGGAGCCCTGAGGGACCATTTTAAAGCCTAGGGCAGGGCAAAACACATCTTTTCAAACAATTTCCAACACAAATTAAAAAGCAAAGAAGATATGCTAATATACATTTCGGTTGAATCATCAAAATATGGGAATCCCCATTTTGGAAAATGTTCTCGGCTGGTTTGCAAATCTTGGGCCAAAGCCTTCAAGGGAAAGCCAATCCCCTGAGCAGAGAAAGCAGGCAGAGGAGCTGAGGAACGCGATTTTAAATGATGACAAGGACCTTGTAAAATCTCTGATCGAGAAAGGATACGATGTCAACGCAATGGGCAATGGCTGCACAGCCAATTCAATATATTTTCCTGGCACAACAATGCTTATCTACGCGACATTGAAGAAAAGCATTCCCATCTCAAGGCTTTTGATTGAAAAAGGGGCAAATGTCAATGCAAAGGACAATAATGGGGACACTGCGCTATTGGCGGCAGCATGGAAAGGAAATTTAAATCATGCCAAATTCCTGATAGAGAAAGGAGCGGATGCCAATGCCAAAAACAGCAAGCAAATAACTCCGCTGATAAGGGCGGTTTCTGACGGAAACATGGAGGTTGCCAAATTCCTGATTCAAAAAGGGGCTGATCTCAATGCAAGGAACATTTTCGGCATGACTGCGCTTATGATAGCCTGCCAGCAGGGGCAGCTGTCCATTGCAAAGCTGATAATGGACAAGGGCGCGGATCTGAACATCAGGGATGATGACAGCAAGACCGCGCTAATGTGGGCCGCAGAGGAAGGCTATCCCAAGATATGCGAATCATTGATCATGAAAGGAGCTGATGTCAATGTCAAGAACAGGAATGGGGGAACCGCTCTAGCGGTTGCAAAAGCAAGGAAATACGCCAAGGTAGTCTCAATCCTGAAAAAGGCGGGCGCGAAATGATCAGCTTTTTCAATCCATCCGAAACACTTTTAAGCAATATACCGAAATAGTGTCTAGTATGTCAGCGGCAGGCGGAAAGCTCAAGGCAGCAAGCGTTTCAATAACCGTAAATGTAGTCATGATGGCTGCGAAGACGCTTGCGGCATTTGCC
>JAPLWW010000044.1 GCA_026396375.1 Microcaldota archaeon
CGACGAAGATTTTAATTGAAAATGGCGCTGATGTGAATGCAAAAAAGAAAGATGGGGAGACTGCACTGATGAGCGCTGCAGAGAGCGGACATACTGAAACAGTAAAGATGTTGATTGAAGCAGGCGCTGATGTGAATGCAAAATATAAATATGGGGGGACTGTACTAGATATGCCCCTACTCAATGATAATATTGAAATGGTTAAATTCCTAATTGGAGCAGGCGCTGATGTGAATGCAAAAGATAGACATGATGAAACTGCGCTGATGTATGCTGCAGGGAATGGTCACAGTGAAACGACGAAGATTTTAATTGAAAATGGCGCGGATGTGAATGCAAAAAATAGACGTGGTGAAACTGCGCTGATGATGGCTGCAGAGAAAGGACATACTGAAATAGCAAAGATGTTGATTGAAGCAGGCGCTGATGTGAATGCAAAAACCAAATATGGGGGGACTGCACTGAGGTTTGCTAAAAACCTACATAAAGAGGAAACAGTACTGTTCCTCTCAATCGCTGTCTTGCCAGATCTGATCGGTAAGCAATCTGCAGAGGAATTCCTTTCCAGTTTCAGGGAATGCGCCAGAAGGCATTAGAACTCCCGCATTCCGCTATATTTTATAAAGACTTTGCACTTAAGGGGGATCAATGAGGATTGGGTTCTTTGTAGATAGGCTAAGCCTAACTGACGGCATAAGCATAGCCCTAGGCACGCTCAGGAGGGAGCTGGAATCAAAAGGCCACGAGGTGTACATCTTTTCCCCGGGGCACAGGAAGAAGAAGGAAGCCAATGAGGATCCGAAAATATTCTATTTCACCTCCCCTATATTCAAGGACTATCCTGACTTCAACATCGCGACTTTGCCGAACAATTCCGCATATGAGCTGGGAAAAAAGCTCAATTTGGATGTCATCCATTCATTCGCAATGGGGCCCATGGGGATCTCGGCCTTCAATGTCGCGAAAAGGATGAAGATCCCCTCTCTATTGTCCGTCAACAGCTTCCCGTACAAGAACATCGACAGCTTTTTCACCAACGGCCTTGGGAACCTGGTCCATAAGCTGGCCATAAAATACATGAAATGGTATTTTTCCAGCTTCACCTGCCTCTGCACGCCTTCGCAATACGCATCAGATATGCTGGAAAGGGAGATGGGGGCGAAGGCCAGGGAGCTGCTCCCCTTGGGGATAAACCATGCCGATTTTTCAGGGAAGAATGCTAAGAAGGAGAATGGAAAATTCATATATGCAGGAAAGATATCCAAGGAAAAGGACCTTGATTTGATAATATCATCCATGCCCTCTGTCTCAAACAGGATAGAAAACGCAAATGCGTACATCTACGGGGAGGGGCCATACAGGGAAATATTGCTGGAAAAGGCGATAACGTCCAAGATAGACAACAGGGTGATGATAGGGTCATTCCTTACAAAAAGAAAGCTCGCATCCGAATTCTCAACGTCATCCCTGTTTTTGTTTCCTGCCCAGCTGGATACCCAAAGCCTTTCCGTAATAGAGGGCATGGCCGCAGGGGTTGTTCCCATATGCTCCCAGGATTCATGCGTCTATGAGCTGATCAAGGGAACCGAGCTTGAAAGGTTCAGCTTCAACAACAAGAAGGACTTTTCTGAGAAGGTTGTCTATGCCCACAATGATGCGAATGACAGGGACACTGCGCTCGCATCAAGGATAGCCGAGGACTACGGCATTGAAAAGATTGGGAAAAGGCACATTGAGGCCTATGAAAAGCTGATAAAAAAGTAATCTTTGTTTTTGACAGGTACAAATATAGTTTTTCTTTTCGTTGAACCATTTTCTTTTTTCTAAAAAGAAAAGGGTCATCCCTTCATCTGCTTGAGCTTCTTCTCAAGCTCATCCATCGTAGTCAGTATGACGTCCCCGCTGTCGATGTAGAACTTCAATGTTGACGAAAAGCCCCCTCCATCTGAAATGGAATCAAGGAATTGCCTCTTGCTCAGCTCATCCTCAACAACGATGAACATGAGCCCCTCCTTCACAAGCTTCCTGAAATTGTCCTTTATGTATTTCAGCTCCTTTGGCTCGTAGAAATAAATGAAGAATGAGTTCCACATCAGCTTCAATTCAACATGGTACCCTTTTGTCCTCCCGATTTCGCTGAAGGGGATGGTGTTGTCGATGCAGATGTCCCTTAATTTACGGAACATGGACAGCTGCTTTATCGTGAACCCGGAGTCCTTTTCCCATGAGACCAGGCCGTAAAAGTCAAGCTCCTCCTTGACAAAGCCCCTCTTCTTGAGGATGTCCATGATATACTCAACATTGAAGTCGTTTGCGTAGATCCTGCTTCCCTTGAAATAA
>JAPLWW010000030.1 GCA_026396375.1 Microcaldota archaeon
GAAATCATCACGTCAAACGGCGTTTTTCCGACATAGGGGGAGTCTGTCTCTGCCATGATCCGGTCCAATGGCATCCTCTCAATCGCAATCTTCCTTCCCTTTGACCTCAAAGGAGGGACGGAAAAATACGCGTCAAGGCTCTTCAATGCATAGCCAGGGTCATCATCATTGAAAAAATGGAACATTATTTTGCCCCTGAACTTTCTTTGGTCCAGCATATCCACAATCTCCCTGTATGTTTCCCTTGAGTGTATCACTATATTTTTTTTCATCTGCTCTGCCAGATCCAGCATCTCCTCAAACATCATTTCCTGCCTTCTTTTGTCCTCATCACTTTTTGCCCAGTGGCTGTCAAGGCCTATCTCCCCTATGGCATTGGGGTTGCTTTCCATTATGAATTTTTTCCAGTCTTCTTTCTGCTCCAGATTTTCCTTTTGCGCAGTCTGAGGCGCAATTCCCAAGACAAAGGGAACCCCAAACCTTTTTGCGCATTCGGCTGCCTTTGCATTTGAGCCATGGGAATGGCCTGTCAATATCGGGACAATCCCCTTTTCCAGGTAGATTGAAATGTCAGGATCCTTTTCATAGATATGGGTGTGGGCGTCGCAAACCATGTTTTTCATTTCCATATTACCACTATATCATGAATTCTGTTTTTAATCCATCCAATATGAAGCAGCTTTTGCTTATGCATTCAATTCCCTTTTCCCTGCATCTTTTGATTGCCTTTTCGCTTTCGCTCCCCGGCTGCATCCAGACCATCTTCGTCCCATTGTCAATGATCTCCTCAATGACCTTTTCAGTAACCTCTGGCTTTGTGACGATTATGGCGACATCGGCCTTTTTCGGGATTTCCCTAATATTAGGATAAACCCTTATCCCCCCAATCTCGCTGGCATTCGGATTGACAGGATAGACATCGTAGCCCTTGCCCTTCAGCGTCATGTAAACCCTGTAGCCGTATTTGGCCCTGTCCCTTGAGAACCCTATTACCGCGATGGCATTCTGCTTGGAAAAGAAATCCATAGATAAATATCATGCAACCAATTTAAACCTTTTTTCCCTTTTTAAACTCTCAGAATATGGAACAGGCTACAAAGTATTAAAAAACGTTGCCCATCCAAATATAGATTATATGGGTAGAATCAGTAGGAATTTGTGTATCTTCTTACTATTATTGCTGGTTGTCCCCACTGTGTACGCTGAGCCCAAGACTGAAATAAGGATGGAAATCCTGCCGGTTTCAAGCGCTGACGATACAGGAGACCTTTCAATATCGGCCAATTTCACGGTTCTTTTCACAAATTCAACGACCTATACGAAGCCAGACGGCTCAACGCAGATAGTCCCCGCGGAGCAAAGGTCCTTGAACAATGCAAAGGTGTATTTTTCAATAAGCGACCTGGGATCAAGCAGATACATTCCCTTGGGCGGAGGCCAGGCATATGCCGCCGACACCCAAGTGGATGCAAAAATGTCCGACGGCACAACTGAAACATTATACTACGGATTCCATACAATTTTCGGCATAGACAGCAACTACAGCGGCAAATGCGCGTTGGTAAAGGCGGAATTCAAGGGAGAATCTGACGATCCGGACCCAAACATAGGCAATGCGGTGGCAGTGCAGGAGGTTTGCTTCGGAACCCAGTCAATGCCAAGCATGCTGACCTTCCTTATCACAAACGAGCTTATGAATCCGGAAAACTCGCCTCTCTGCATTCCGTTCCTGCTCCTTATCATTTTTGCAGGCGGAGCTTTCTATTTCAGGGGGGGAAGCATGGTCCATCTGCTGGACTTTGCCCAGCCCAGGCTTCCGAAGCTCCATGAAGTGAGGTTCAAGTACGGCGGATACGGATGGCACGGCTCGTTCGGGGACGCAACAAAGGCGGCTGTCGGCGACCTGAACAATCTGAAGAAAAGCATCAAGGGCCTCAAGCCTGCGCAAAAGGCAGAGCTGGACGAGCTTCTCAAATTTCTGAAAAAGGACACCACAGGGCTGGCGGGGATACTTGCCTCGGGAAAGCTTGCGGGCATGAGCATGGATGATCTTAAAAAGCTTAAAGATCTTGCAAAGATGAAAGGCACTGACCAGGCTTACA
>JAPLWW010000086.1 GCA_026396375.1 Microcaldota archaeon
CCATCTTTTCGGCGCTTTCATCGTCCTTTTTGCTTTCGTAATGCGCTTTCCTTTTTTCTGCTGCCTTGCGGAAAGACTCGAGGTCCTTCCTTGTTTCAGAGTCAATGCTTTCAGGGGATATGGGTATGAACAAAGGCTTGCCGTTGACCTGCGCGTCAAGGAGCGGATTCAGGTTCTTTACCCTTGCAGCCTCCTTTTCCTTGACTGTCTCGCTTGCCTCGTCTATGATAAGGACTGAGATTTTTTCATTGTAGGCATCGGATATCATTTTCAGTATGGGATGCTTGACCTTCCTTTCTATGCCTGACTGGCTTATGATGTACATTTCCTCGGATATCTTGTCAAGCGCCGAAAACGCGGCAGGCAAGACATAGACGTCAGGGGAGATCTTCTTCTCAAGGCCCCTGGATATCTGCTCCCTTGGAACCTTTGACTGGGCCATCTCCTTCAATGAGAAAAGAAGCTCGCTGAAATGGGGCCTTATGGTGTCCTTTTCCCTTGTCCCTGCATTCTCATATACCTCAAGCATGTCTGATGCCATCCTGGAAAGCGCTCCTGAATCCCCGAGATATTCCACCAATTCCCTGCTTTTGTCAGCCTCGAAGCTTCCTCCCAGCAGTCCCTTGTCGACGCACTTTGAAAGCGCCTTTTTCAGGTCTTCCTTTTTCCCGTCATGGGAATCGAAGATGTCCCTTATCCTGCCCAATGATGTGTCAAGAAGCCTTTCGGCGGCATAGGTTTTCCCGGTTCCTGGATTTCCGACCAGGTAAGGTATAAAGGCCTGCTTCTCCCCGCTGTATATGTCCAGGAACATGTTCATGTTCTGGCATGCGAAGGCAGGGTGCATCCTTATTGTGTTGTTGATGTTAAGCTCGCTTATCCTGGATATGGCATTCAGCATGCTAGTAGGTACGGCGCTTTTCCTGATTAGGGGTTTTTTAGTTGAGCGGACGCTGCGCCTTGGAGTTGTTGCTTGGTCCATCATCGCAGCATCGGGCATCGAAAGTCACGCGGCTTCCTTGCGGTAGAGCACGTCCAATT
This sequence comes from Microcaldota archaeon, assembly GCA_026396375.1. Lineage (GTDB taxonomy): Archaea > Micrarchaeota > Micrarchaeia > Anstonellales > J096 > JAPLWW01. Next base: position 1,042 of record JAPLWW010000086.1, read on the forward strand.
GTTCCTGGCCCTCCTCTCCGCCCTTCTTTGTGTAGCTGAAAATGGCGCTCCTGAAGGATGCGACAATCTGCTCTGTTATCTTTCCCTCGTATGTGAGCATCGCCTCCATCTCATTAGACTTGCTCTTTGAGATGTGGGTTGCCAGGAGGTCATGGCCGTCCTTCTTGTATTTGGCAAGGAATTTGCCCATGTCGTCGATGTTGTTTGACGCGGCATAATAAAGCAGCATTGAGCTTCCCGAGTTGATCTTGTCCTCGCCTACCTCCTTGGAGATCTTGGCTATGCTTTCCTTGGCGTCGTAGAGCTTCGGCGCAACCTCCTCAAGGAAATCGTCCTTCATGGTCTTGAAGCTCTTGACGAGGTTCTTGTTCATTTCCTCCGTTATATACTCCTTTATGGGAGCCTTCATGCCCTTGAAGAGGGCCTCGGTTAAAATAGATGCAGCTTTCTCGCACGGTCTTGTAGCAGTTGCCATAGTTTGAACACCTGTATTAATATGGGATATAGTGTTTTTAAACATATATCCGGGCGCCTGTGTATATTGGCATTTGGCTATGTTTTTAACCCCTTTTATATATAATAAAGACATGATGCAGGAAAGGAATAAGCTCAGTGAAAAGGCGCCGATAAGGAAATCAGGAACAAAAATAGACATAGTGCCAAGCGAAAAGCTGAAATTATCCAAAGAAAGGCAGGAGTATCTCAACTCCATGCTCCTTGAGGGCGCGTTTAATGGCAATAACGCATGCTATGGCACAGTTGCAGAGATGAGAAGATTCATCAGGGAAGGTGCAGACATCGCCGCAAAGGCAAAGAACGAAAAAAACAGGACACCATTGCATCACGCCGCATTGAACGGACACAACCAAATTTGTACCCTGCTTATAAAAGAATACGCAAAAAGAGGAGGCGACATAAAAGAACTGATTATTGCAAAGGACGATGAAGGCTGGACGCCCCTGCATCGAACTGCATGGAATGGACACAGTGAAACCTGCGCCCTGCTTATACACGAATACGCAAAGGCGGGAGGAGACGCAAAAAAGTTAATTGCCTCAACTGATAATAATAATCAGACAGCCCTGTACTGGGCCGCAAGCAATGACAATCCCAAAACCTGCGCCTTGATCCTATATGAATACATAAAAGCAGGAGGAGACATAAAGGAACTTATTATTGCAAAGAACGATGAAGGTAAGACAGCTCAGGACTGGGCCTCACAAAAACAATGCACCCAAACCAAAAAGTTCCTCAGGTCAATGGGATGGCTTGCAGACATAACTGAAAATGCGTTCATTAAGCCGTTCGGCGAATGCATCTCAGGTGGTGTCTAGATGGCGCAGATAATCAGAAATTCCAAATCAGAAACTTCAGCCAAGCAGCTCGATCTGGAAAAAAGGAAATTATCAACTGAGAAAAGAACAATTAGCCCCGAGAAGCAGAATCAGCTCAACAGCATGCTGCTTGGCGCTGCAGAATCAGGAAAAACAAAAAGGGTGGAAAGGCTGCTGAAAGTTGGCGCCGATGTCAATTCAAAAAATAAATTCGGCCAAACTCCGCTCATGCATGCCGCAAGGAAAGGACACGCCAAAACCTGCGCTTTACTGCTTGAGCACAACGCAAGCATCGAGGCAAATGACGATGAAGGCTGGACCGCGCTCATGCATGCCTCAGTAAAAGGACATACTGAAACCTGCAAGCTTCTGCTTGAGCACGGCGCAGACCTAGATGCAAGGACTGAAGCAGAGATGACTGCGCTCATGTGGACTGCATGGAAAGGACACACCGAAACCTGCGTCTTATTGCTTAAAAAAGGCGCAAGCGTTGAGGCAAAGAACAATGACGGCGAAACTGCTCTCATGATTGCCAAGACAAATGACAAGGAAGAGACAGCCGCATTCCTCAGGTCAATGGAATGGCTTGCGGATATAACAGGAAACGCGTTCATGGAGCCGTTCGGAGACTGTACCTGCCAATAGCGTTTTAACCCCTTTTGCCATAAAGGGAGGCATGGCAAAAAGCGTGGGAAAGGCCCTTGCCCCTAAGGCAGTGATGTCGAAAAGGTTCAAGGAGATAGCTGCAAAAGCCGACATGTACTTGGACAAGTACTATCCCAAGGATGTTCCCGAACGTGTTTTGAAAAGAAGGATGGAGCTCAATGAGCTTTTGGCATCCGCGGCCTTGAATAGCAAGATGGAAGAGGTCAAAAGGCTGCTGAAGGCAGGGGCGGATGTCAATGGAATGGACGACAGCGGATACACTGCGCTGATGTGCGCCGCGAAGGCCAGGAACAGGGAAATGGCTGAATTCCTCCTTGACAAGGGCGCAGACCCTAACGCAAGGAACACGAGAATATACAAAATGACGGTGCTGATGGTTGCCTGCGAAAGGGACAACAGGGAAATCGCAAAGCTGCTGCTGGAAAGGGGCGCGGACATAAACGCCAGGGACAGCAGGAACATAAGCGCGCTTTCATACGCGCTTCATGACGGGCAAACCTCTATGGTCAAGTTCCTCCTTGAGAGGAATATAAGGGCAGGGTCAAAGGAGGACATGAGGAAGAACCTGGAGTATGCCGTAATAAGAAAAGAGAATTCCAAGGCAGCGAAAATGTACAT
>JAPLWW010000099.1 GCA_026396375.1 Microcaldota archaeon
ATACTTATACGCTGAAGGCGCAGGATAATAGTGTATTGGTAAGTTTTACTCATAATGTAAATGGACGAGACGTGTATATTGCAGGAACGATAGACGCGCTTGAGTATTTGGCAGGAAAGATCGCCGCAGGGGAAAAAGGTAAGGTCTATTCCATGATGGATGTCCTGAAAGGCGATGATTTTTAGGTTTTTATGTTCCATGACGCTGTTTTAAAAAGATTTCTCTGTTCTTAATAAAGCACGCCTCCGTAGCTCAGCCCGGCTAGAGCGACCGACTTGTAATCGGTAGGTCATGGTTTCAAATACCATCGGAGGCTCTAATTCTTCCTTTAAAAGGGGACATGAGAACCTTTAAAAACACTTTAGTACATAATTATACACTATGATCAAGCAAATGCGCAAAAGAGCTGCAGTTGCGAATAACCGTGAAAAAAGCAAACGCGAATGGTGAAAAAAATGAATGAACTGATAAGCAAAAATGCTGGCAAGGGCCAAAAAATCGCAAGGATAGGATTACCTGCCAATAGGGAGAGGGGATTGATAGTATTCAAGGGCGCAGTCGAATCAAGGAATACCCAGGAGCAGCACATTCATTCCGGCGCCATTTCAAAGATTAAAATACCCAATATCATGGGAATCCTGTCCCAATTCAACGGAAGGATAGACAGATTGAACGAAGAGATATCAAAGATAATATCTGAAATAGGGAAGAAAGGCAAGAAAAAGGAGCGATATGAGGCAGAAGCGGACAGGATCTCCGAGCATTACAGGGCATGCCTCAGCAAAATCTCCGTGCTGGAAGTCAAGATTGCAGTCAAAATTGGAAAGATAGACGCATTGAACGACAGGATAAAGGAAACGGATTCCTCGATTGAGGGAGTAAACGAAATCGGGAGAATCCTGAAGGAAAAGATGGGCGGGAAGAATGAAATGGTGCAGGCAGCCATAAGCGCATTTGAGAAAGGGATATCGGAACAGAATCTGGTCAGCATGGCCGAGGAAATAGGCAAATTGAAAAAGGAAGCAAAGGCAGAAAGCTCCGAAAAGGATAAGCTGACAGAGGACCTGGACTTTGAGAAATCAAGGGCAAGGCAGTTCGCCATAGAGATAGACAATGCGCTGGTGGCAAGGGATGGAGTATCCTCGGAAATCGCAAAGCTGAATTCCAGGATAGAGAAAATAGAAGCTGAAAAGAAGGCTGAAGCTGAAAAAATAGACTTTATCGCTAAAAAATCCGGAATTGATGCCTTGGAGAGGATGATGAAAAAGCTCAACCATGACAACGACGCGCTCAGGGCAAGCGTGGCCGAGCTCCAGAAGCAAAGGGATGAGGGCATGCATGCCAAGGATCAATTCGAATCCCTCAGAAACGTGGCTAGAAATATAGCCCTGAACGGCAAAAAGATGAAAGAAGAAAACGCAAGATTGGCAGGAATGAACCATGATCTCGGGATGGAGATAGAATCCATGAAAGCGAGAATACAGAATGCTGCATCGCTTGAAAATCAAAACGCGGAACTGGCAGTCACAATAAACAGGGTAAGGGATGAGCTGTCAATCGTGAAGACTACGTGCGAGCATTTGGATAATGAGCTAATCGAGAAAAGGGATATGATAGCTGCATTGGAGAGCCAAATGGCCGGCGCCGTTAAGATCCAGGATGTGCAGGGGCTGCATGTAGATATAGAAGGCATCATGGAGCGCATGGAGATTCTTGAAAGGGAGAATGATGCGCTTAAGGAGAAGAACAGGGAATTGGTGAAGGCGATCAATGAAAAGATAGGCCTTATCCAGACATTGGAGGATAGGCTGAAGCCGCAGGCAAACGGCCCGAAGCTGGATTATTCGGCATTTTCGCTCAAATTGGAAACGATTGAAACAGCCAACAGGCAGCTAAGGAAAGATAGGTCGGAGCTGGAAGTAACAGTAGCCAGACTCAAGGAACAGCTAGGCGCACAGGCAGGAGCTGCGCAACCCGGCAATCAGGCGTATTTGATTCGTCTGAATGAGCTTGAAGCTGCAAATGCCCAGATTATAAAGGAAAATTCAGAGCTAAAGGCAACGGCAGATAAATTGAAGGACCAGCTAAGGTCAGCGAATGGGAGGAATGATGAATTTGCAAACGCGCTTACTAAAAAAATACAGGTTATCAGCACCCTGGAAGATAAGCTGAGGGCAAAGGCTGCGACAGCAACCGAAGCGCCAAGCGACCCCATCTCAAGGCTCAGGGCGGAGTCGTTGGAGGAAATGTCAGACAAATACGCGAAACTGAGGAGGAGGTCAGAATCCAATCAGAAGGCATTGAACGGTTTCCTGGATGAGATAGAGAGCGCAATAGGCGACAGAGGATTTTTCACAAAAGGAAGGGTGAGGGACATTCTTGCAAAGTTCCATGATCAATACCATGATACAAGATATGAAAAGGATGGTGGAGAAACCGCCACAAAACCCGATGGGGATTCGCAAGGCGAAGAGACTACCACATTCTAGCAGTGAGGAATGCAAAGGCAGTCCCTGCGATGATGCAGTAATAGGAGAACCAGCTTAATTTTCCCCTTTTCAATATTTCCATGAAGAACCCTATGCTCAGGTAGCCTGCAATGAACGCAGCGATAATTCCCGCCAAAATTATGGAAATGTCCAGGCCTACCATTTGGGCATCGGCAAATTCCAATAAAGAGGCAACAACCATGGCAGGGACCCCGATCAAAAAGGAGAATTCCGCCGCTTCCTTTGCCTCAACACCCAGCAGCATCCCTGTGCCTATTGTGCTTCCGGACCTTGAGATGCCAGGAGCAACGGCAATTCCTTGCGCAATCCCGATGAGGGCGGCTTCCTTGATGCCAAGCTCTTTCTTTTTGGGATTGCATCTTGATACAATAAACAGGAACAGCCCTGTAACAATGATCAATAGGCTCACTATGAATGGCTTTGCGAAAAGCCCCTTGAAGAATCCCTTTCCTGCAAAGCCCAGAATGGCAGTGAAAACGCCAGCTATCACCATAAGGCAAGCGTAATTCCATGCCTTCCGGTCCCTTGCCAGAAGGCCCTTTATTATCCAGAATATCCTTTCCCTGAGGTAAATGAGCAAAGCCATTATGGTCCCTATCATTATGACTATGTCAAATTCAGCAGGAACATCCAATCCCAGAATGGTCTGGGCAATGACCAAATGGCCTGAGCTTGAGATGGGCAGCCACTCCGTAAATCCCTGTATCAACCCTAATATGATGGCATATAATAGATCCATATGGTAATAACTGAAGACGAAGCTTTTAAACCAAACACCAACTTTATATATCTTTTTATTCACATTCAACTAGGTGTTAGCACTATGTTTGGAACAAGCGGAGGCAGAGGAGACGCAATAGAAGTAGTAATTGGCAATGTTTCATTGTCTCCGTCTCAGGCAAGCAGGAATGAGAACGTGACCTGCAGGTTCAGCGCGCAGAAAGGTACACAGATAGATATTCTTGTCTATGATATATTGGAAATGCAGGCAGTGCAGGAATTCTCGGTAACCGCGACAGGGGACGAGCAGTCATTTGTAGTGAATACCGGAAGCCTTAATTCTGGAGAGTACATGGTAAAATTGAATGCCGGAAGGGATGTGAAAATCGCCAAGTTCAATGTCATGTGAATCCCATGGGCGAGGATATAGACAAAGCAAAAAAGAATAGGATACTTTGCGTAATCCTCACTGCAATTATAGATCAGGGAAAGATATTGCTGATAAACAGGAAAAAGGAGCCATACAAAGGGCATTGGGGGATGGCAGGCGGAAAAATGGAGTTCGGGGAGAATATAGAGGAAACTGCGGTAAGGGAAGCCTTTGAGGAAACGGGACTGAAATGCAATGTAGATTCCATAAGGGGAATAGCGACGGAATTGGTCCATAACGGAAAGGAAACTGAACAGCATTTCATACTTTTCATTGTCCAATTGAAGCCGGAAACAACAAGGTTTGTTGAAAGCGAAGAGGGAATTCTGCAGTGGTTCAACCTCAATGAGTTAGGGAAAATTAAGATGGTGCCAAGCGACATCTTTATGATAAACGAGTTTATTCTAAAGGAAAGATCAATGAAAGTCCATAGGATAAAGGTAAGAAGGGATGGGGAAACCTACGAGGTAGAGGAATTCATTTGAGAGGATTATCATGGAGGAAAAAAAGAAGGTTGGGGTCGGATTCGGCGTAATGATCCTGAAAAATGGGAAAATTTTGCTTGGAAAGCGCCATGAGGATCCTGAGAAGGCCTCAAGCCTGCTGAATGGCGCAGGAACCTGGACAATGCCAGGAGGCAAACTGCACTTTGGAGAAACTTTCGAGGAGGGGGCAAAAAGGGAGGTATTGGAAGAGACAGGGATAAGATTAAGCAAGGTCAATGTGATTTGCGTCAATCAGGATATGGTTGAGACTGCGCATTTTATAACGATGGGCCTATTTTCAGACTCTTTTGAGGGAGATGCAAAGGTAATGGAACCGGATGAGATAACGGAGTGGCGCTGGTTTGACCTTAACAGTCTGCCCAGTCCGCTTTATTTCCCAAGCGCAAAGGTCCTTGAAAACTACAGGCAAAACAGGTTTTATATTCAAAAATAGGCTATAATATGGATTAAAGAACAGTTTATATGGGATGATTGGTATGGATGGGGACATAGGAAAGTTTGTTTATAGTTTGGCTGAGCTCAAGGACAAGGCTCCCCAATACTTCGGGGTCAAGACAGGCACCAAATTGGACAACATGTTCTATACTACAGAATATGACGAGATTTCCAAAAGGCCCATAAAGAACATGCTTGGAGGCATCCCCTATCTTTCGGTCATGAATGTTGTCGGGATTCCAGACAGCGGAAAAAGCGTGCTTGCGGAGCAGTTTGCGATAACGCAGGCATCGCTGGGATACAAGGTGCTGATGATAACTACGGAAAACCC
>JAPLWW010000063.1 GCA_026396375.1 Microcaldota archaeon
AGGGAGATGGCCCTGTTCTACAAGTCAGGTGGAAAATATGGCAAAGACATATGATATTATAATGGAGAAGTTCAACAAAGGCGAGAAGCAGCTTTTTTCCCTGATTGACCCTTTGGACTACCCTTCAATTGACAAGGCTATAGCGACGGCAAAGGATTCCTACGAGGCAGGGGCTGACGCGATCCTGATAGGAGGCTCCTTGGGAGTCCAGGGCGAGATCCTTGACACTGTAGCCAAAAGGATAAAGGAGAATGTCAGCATACCGGTCATCCTCTTCCCGGGCAACATAGCCACAGTGACGAGATTCGCTGACGCGATCTATTTCATGAGCCTTATCAACTCAAGGAACCCCTACTGGATAACAAGGGCCCAGATGCTTTCCGCTCCAGTGATAAAACAAATGAAGATAGAGATGCTTCCTGTTGCATATATAGTGGTTGAGCCTGGAGGCACGGTCGGCTGGGTTGGAGATGTCGACATAATACCAAGGGCAAAGCCCAAGATAGCGGCTGCTTTTGCCATGGCTGCTGAAGCCTTGGGATTCAAGTTCATTTTAACTGATACTGGAAGCAACCCAAGCGACGGGCACATTCCTTTGGAGTTCATTTCCACTGTCAAAAAGTCAATTTCCATACCATATATTGTCGCAGGCGGGATAAGGACCCCTGAGCAGGCAAAGAGCGTCGTTAAAGCCGGGGCTGACATAATCCAGATAGGCACAGCCTTCGAGGCAGACCTGAAGAAAGAGAAAATGAAGCAGTTTGTTGACGCGATAAAGAAGAAGTAGTGCCAAGCGAATAATTATCTTTTAAAAATGTATTGGCACTACAATATACCATGCCGTTTGTAAGGAAAAAGATCGTCGATGACAATATTTATTACGTCCTCGTCGAATCCAAACGGGCCGGCCCCCTTATTGTCCAAAAAGCCCTGAAAAGGTTCCCAAACTACATTGAGGCTTTGGCCTATTGCACTGAAAACAAGCTTCCCTGCCCTCCTCCTGATGTCATTGCGCCTTCCCTGGCTTCAAGGATAACTGAAAAACTGGCAAGGCTCAATGCCCATAGGCCGATCCCCCCTGAAACAATGGAATCCTTGAACAAGAAGTTTGAGCTTGAGCTGACTTACCATTCAAATGCCATAGAGGGAAACAGATTATCAATGAAGGAAACCTACCTTGTTCTTGAGAAAGGCATGACAATACACGGCAAGTCAGTAAAGGAGCATTTGGAAGCCACAAACCACAAGGAGGCCTTGCAGAAGATGGAAGAGCTTGTCAGCGGAAGCGAGATAACAGAGCAGGATATCCTCAGGCTTCATTCCATAATCATGGACAAGGTAAGGCCAGAATGGTCAGGGGTGTACAGGAAAGGCCCTGTGGCAGTTGCCCTTTCTGATCTTAAGCCTCCGCATCATTCTCTCATTCCATCCTTCATGACATCAGTCATATCATTGCTAAATTCCAAGGATAATGGCATTGAGGCGATCAAGCAGGCATCCTTGACCCACCACCGATTTGTCTATATCCATCCTTTTTGGGACGGCAACGGAAGGGTTGGAAGGATTTTAATGAACATCAAGCTCATGCAGGCAGGGTTTCCGCCTGCAATTCTCACAAGAAGGGAAAGGATGTTCTATTACGACGTTCTTGAGGATGCTGACAAAGGGGACCTGTGCCCATTGACAACAATCATTGCCAAAGGCGTTGAAAGGTCGCTTGACCTTTATCTGGATGTCCTTGAAGGATATGAAAGCCCGATCAGCTAGGTTTCACATAGGCATTGGTTATTATTATATCCTCAACCGGCCAATCCTCATAGTTTCCTTTTGTTCCTGTCTTTGAATTTTCTATAGCCTGGACAACATCCATTCCGCTTGTCACTTTTCCGAATACCGCATATCCGGGATTTCCCTGGGACTGGTAGTTAAGGAACAGATTGTCCTTGGTGTTTATGAAAAACTGGCTTGTCGCGCTGTCAGGAACATTTGTCCTTGCCATTGCAACAGTGCCTTTGAGGTTGCTCAGGCCGTTGTTTGATTCCAGCTTGATAGGATCAAGCGTATCCTTTTCCATCCCTCCTCGCGTGAATCCTCCCCCCTGTATCATGAATCCCTTGATCACCCTATGGAATACAGTATTGTTGTAGAACCCGCTTTCAATATATTTCAGGAAGTTATCCACGGTTTTAGGGGCCTTTGCCCCATTCAGCTCTATCTCAATGTTACCTTTGGTTGTTTCAATCACAACTGTCTCTGTTTTGTTTGCCATGCTTACACCTGTTTGATTTGCAACTGTTTCATTTTCTATACTAATTATAGTAATATTAGAGGAATTGCTCTGCAATGAGCTGTTTTGCCCTGCAGTAATGTTTTGCTGGACATTATTTTGGCTTGTGCATCCGCACAGCAGAACCAGTACCACAATAACAGCCAAAATCATCATTCTCATAATGTTCATCCAATTCTTTTCTTTACCGTGGACGGCTTTCTTCCTGTAAGGAAACCAAGGTTTCCTTAAAGTTCCAACCTTCCTTTCATTTGTTTTCTTGGGTTGGGGGTGGAGTGTTAGGGGGTGCTTGAAACGTTCGAAGCACCCCATACCATTGGACTCAGGGGGATTTGAACCCCCAACCTCTCACGTGCAAGGCGAGCGCTCTGCCGTTGAGCTATGAGCCCTTGAAACTACTACTCTGTTGAATAAGGTTTAAATACCTTGCACAGATTGTTATTTATGCACAAGCTGTTTTCAGGAAGGTACAAGAAAACCGGCTTCCAGCCTGGGGAAATGCTCTACACAGGCGAGAAAAACCAGGAGCCGAACATACACATCTTCCAGTACAACGAAAAGGAGGTCATTGAGACTGACTTAAAGACGCTGGACAGGTGCATGGACGTAAACAAGAAGTATGTCACCTGGATAAACATCGACAGCATAAGCAATCCCCTGCTGATAGAGAAGATAGGCCAATGCATGAATCTCAATTCCTTGACAATGGAGGACATCCTAACGGTTGACCAAAGGCCGAAATGCGAGAATTTCAAGGACTATATATTTGTCATACTGAACATGCTGAGGTTTAACAAGGGCGAAAATAATATAATAAAGGAGCAGCTGAGCATAATCCTCGCTGAAAACATAGTGATAACCTTCCAGGACGGGATTGAGGGTGACGTTTTCGACAAATTAAGGTATAGGATAAGGGAGAACAAGGGCAGGATAAGGGAAAAGGGAGTTGATTTCCTTTTCTATTCCATTATGGACGCGGTCATAGACGAGTATTTCATCGTTCTTGAGAACATAGGTGAAAGCATAGAGGATATAGAGGAAACGCTTCTTTCAGGCAAGAAAGAGTCAATTGTGCGCTTGATCCAGGGCATGAAAAAGGACCTTGTTTTTCTAAGGAAGGAGATATGGCCTGTAAGGGAGCTTCTCATAGAGCTGGACAGGAACGACTCAAGGTTCATAAAGGACGAGACAAAGATATTCCTCAGGGACATCTATGACCATGTCGCCCAGCTCATAGACACGGTTGAGATCCTGAGAGACATCCTTTCAGAGCAGTTTGACATTTACCTTTCCGACATCAACAACAAGATAAATGAGATCATGAAGTTCCTTACAGTCATAATGACAGTGTTCATGCCCCTGACGTTCCTGACTGGCCTTTACGGGATGAACTTCAAGTTCATGCCAGGGCTTGACAACCCGATAGGGTTCTATATACTGCTCGGAGCAATGGCATCAATAACCGTGGTCATGCTGCTTTTCTTCAGGATGAGGAAGCTGATATAGGTGATATGAATGAAATGTCAAAAAGAAAAAATAGTGGATTTGAGAAAAAACAAGCTGACCCCAGAATCAATTGGTAAAGAATTCAATCTGAGTACTGAAAAAGTAAGGAAAATCATTGAGAGAATTAAAGATTTGAATGAGCAGAAGAAGAAAGGCACACTGAAAGAATTGGGATTAAGCACCCGCGCGGTCCATTGCATCATGAAGATCACTGGAAATGAGGCCCCCACTCTAGCTGATTTCAGAGATTGGATTGCAACCCATCAAGATTGGGAATTGGAAATAGACTCATTCAAATACGGTGGAAAAAAGATAGGAGAGGAAATCATAAAATTTGCAAAATCCCACAACATCATGCCAAATACCATCACATTGCAGGATTTGGAATTAAGCAAAAATACAGTAAGATTTATAATGAAAAACACCCAGCTGAAGTCGCCAACCCTGAAGAATCTAAAAGATTGGATTGCAAACAATTCTTCCGACTGGGAAGAGTATATTCTGTCAAGCAGACGCAGCGGAAGAAAGATACATGATGAAATAATGAAGTTTTCAAATAAATACAACATTTCGTTTTAATCCCTTTGGATCAACCAATATAAATCCTATCTTTCAGGGATAATTATGGAAAAGAAGTTCTATGAAATGGGCTACAGGGAAAGGATAAATGCCCTTTTGTCAGAGGGCTATCCAAAGGAGGCTTTGGACCTTATTTCAAAGCCTTCTGGAATTCCCGAGCTTGAGAAAACAATAGAGAATGTCATCGGAGTCGGAACTTTGCCCATCGGAGTTATCAAGGATTTTGTCATGAATGGCAAGAGATACCTTGTGCCTATGATGATTGAGGAGCCGTCTGTTGTTGCTGCCGCGAACAAGGCATCCAAACTGTTGCTTCCAGATGGCTTCATTGCGGAATCCTTGGGAAACGAGATGATCGGGGAATGCCTGATCAAGGTTGAGGATTCAAAAAAGGCGGAAAAGCTGGCAATCAAAAACAAGGAGAAGATAGACAAAAAAGGCAAGGAGCTTTCATCCTCCCTGGAAAGATACGGCGGAGGATGGAGGGGCCTTGATTTCAGATCCTTCAAAAGCGAAAAAGGGGAATACGTCATCTGCTATTTTTATGTCAATGTCGCGGACGCGATGGGGGCAAACAGGATCAACTCAGTTGCAGAGGAGCTTGGGCCGTTCATTGCAGACATAATAGACGGGATGCCGATGATGGGAATCCTTTCCAACCTTGCAGTCAAAAGAATAGTCGGCGCAAAGGCAGTCTGGAAAAATGAGAAGATAGGCAAGGAAGGCAT
>JAPLWW010000122.1 GCA_026396375.1 Microcaldota archaeon
ATGGGATTTTTCATAAGGTGAAAACATGGCAGATGGAAATCAGGCAGTGATATTGGCAGGAGGACGAGGGCAAAGACTTAGGCCTTACACGGATGTGGCGCCGAAGCCGATGCTTCAGTTAGGGTCAAAGCCAATACTGGAATATACAATCACGAATTTGAGGAAGAACGGATTTACGGAAATAATAATAGCCGCAGGGTACAAGCACGAAGTGATTGAGGAATATTTCGGGGACGGAAGCAAATTCGGGGTCAATATAGAGTATTCGATAGAGGAGACTCCGAAAGACACGGGAGGGGCTCTTCTCGAAATAAAGGACAAGCTGAAGAAGCACTTTGTCATGGGAATGGCTGACCACATCACTGACATAAACCTAAGGAAGATGTATGAGCATCATATCAAGACAAAATCAATGATAACGATTGCGCTTGAGGAAATGGACAATATCAGCGAATACGGCGTTGTGGATGTCGAAAAGGACAGGGTTACCGGATTCAGGGAAAAGCCGAGATTCTCAAACTTCATAAACACCGCGATTTTCGCAATTGACAAGGAGATGATAAATTACATTGAGCCAGGGGAAAATATCTCCTCAGCGGTCATCCCAAGGCTGCTTCAGAAGGGGAAGCTGGTCAACTATTATGTGACAAACGAGTTCTGGAAGGACATCGGAACAGTCAAGGAATACGAGAATCTGAGGGACATGTTCGCATCTTTCGAGGTTTACCACAACCTGTTCGGGAAGGAATAGAATCAAAGATGGTATATCAGGAATGCGACAATGACAAACAGGGTTTCCAATCCAATGAAGAACAGGACCAGGTTCCTTTCGCTTATCCCGTTTGCCTTTTTCATGACCAGCTGGGCAAAGCCCCTGTATTTGCCTTCGGGGCAATAAAGCTTGCCGTCCCTGTATTCGCCCCACCAGTTCTTTGAGGGGAATCTGTTCAGCGCCTTTATTATGAAGTCAATGATATACGGGACAAGGACTACTGCGTATTTTTCAACGTGACCCAGAAAAAGCGTCAGCGCCAAAATTCCTCCTATTGAAAGGGTTCCAATGTCCCCTGGGAATGCCCTTGCTCTGGGAAATCCGAAATAGAATCCTGCCAGCATGGCCCCAAGCATGATGGAGGCTATTATCATGACAATCGGAACATTGAGCAGGAACCCGAAGAAAAGAAGCCCTAGATACATCGGCAGGGCCATCCCGTATTCCATGCCGTTGAACCCTGCAAGCATATTGGTGAGGTTGGAGGAAACCGCTATTGAAAGGAAAAGTATCGCAAAATAGAAGATTCCGAAGTCGATGGTTCCAAAAATAGGAAGGAATATCGTTGTCCCTGGAAGAACAAGCAGGATCGGCAGTCCCGCAAGCATCGGAAGCACTGCCTTGACTGCCTGGGGCAATAAAATGAGGTCATCGACAGCCCCTATTGCGGCTATGATGATTATGGAAAACGCCAATGCCCCGAAAACCTGGCTGTCTATCCCCAGGCTTATGACATTTGCGCCCTGCAGGAGTATGATCAGCAGAAGCACAAGGACAACGGCAGAAATCGTTCCTATTCCGCCCATCTCCGCAACAGCCGGCCTATCCGGCTTGTTGACGTCGTTTCCGGTCCTACCCAGGGATTTCAGCAGGGGTATCAAAAATTTGAGGAATGCAAATGCCAGTGCAAACGACACTATCATTAGGGCTATTGAAAACTCCATCATGGATTGGAAATCATTGATTTTCCTTTTAAATGCTTTCCATATGGCATATGATAAAACCACAAAAACCCATCAATTTACAGAAAAGTTTAAAAAGAGAAGATCAAATAAGAAAAGATACGGTTTAAAAACTTTTTTCTGGTGGTAATATGAAGCTTAAAATGAAGGTTAAGGCGGCAAAGACAGGCAAAAAGGCAAAAGCCAAGAAGACGATATCCAAGGCAAAGCCGAAGAAAATCAAAAAGGCAAAGAAGATTGCAAAAAAACTTATTGCAAAGAAGCCTATCAAGAAGATGGCGAAGAAAATTGCAAAGAAGAAGATAAAGAAGGCAAAGATTATCAAGAGAAAAATCAAAAAAACTGCAAAAAAAGCCAAGCCGATAAAGGTTACAAAGGCGAAGGCAAAGCCGATTGAGCAGATAATAAGGCAGGAGATGAGGGAGCCTGTAAGGCAATCTGAAATAATGAGGGAGGATGTTCCTACTCCTCATGCGACTCCCAAGACCCACACTACAGAGGAATTGGCGGATGCGGAAATGGCATTGCAGCATGAAAGAAGGTCGCATCACAGACCCCAGCACCATGACGTTGCAGAGGAAAGCGACGAAAGCGTGAAGACATGCCCCGAATGCCATGGAGTCAACCTGATAAGGGACTATGAAAGAGGGGAGATAATCTGCAGGACATGCGGATTGGTAATAACTGATGCATTGACTGATTTCGGCCCTGAATGGAGGGCGTTTGATTCTGAGCAGAAGGACAAGAGGGCAAGGACAGGAGGCCCAACAAAGCTCATGAGGCCGAACAAGGGACTGGTTACTGAAATAGACCAGTACAACAAGGACATAAGGGGAGCGAAGATCGACACTAAATTGCAAGCCCAGCTTCACAGGATGAGGAAATGGCATAAAAGAATAAGCATAGCCTCAAGCTTCGAGAAGAATTTGGCAATAGCCTTGGGAGAATTAGACAGGGTCGCAAGCTCATTGGGACTTCCAGACAATATCAAGGAAAACATAGCCGCGCTGTACAGGAAAGCTGTAAAGAGCGAGCTTATCAGAGGAAGATTGATTGAAAGCGTTGTTGCCGCAGTCATCTATGCTGCGTGCAGGATTTACGGGATACCGAGGACGCTGGACGAGATTTCC
>JAPLWW010000052.1 GCA_026396375.1 Microcaldota archaeon
CTCTTCCGAAATTCCTGCAATGGGTGCCTTTGGTTACCAGGGAAGCGAACCCCGAAGGCAAAGGCGAAGTCAGCATGCTTGACCTTTTGGTGAACTCATTGAGAATGAGGCCGGATAGGATCATTGTCGGGGAAGTCAGGAGGCAAAGGGAGGCTGAAATACTTTTCGAGGCAATGCACACTGGGCACAGCGTTTATGCAACGCTACACGCAGATGACGCAAACCAGACAATCTCAAGATTGACAACTCCGCCCATCAACCTGCCAAAGGAAGTGCTTGACGCGCTGGCGGGAATAGTGGTCCAATTGAGGCACAGGAGGTTTAACATCAGGAGGACATTCGAGTTTTCCGAAGTGCTGAAGATGGGTGAGCTCAACACGGTTTACAGGTGGGACAGCAAGAAGGATTCCATCAACAAGATAGGGGACATGACAAGGATACCTGACATTCTTGAGCTTTACGCAGGCCTTACGACAAAGGAGATCGCTGCGGACCTGAAGGAATAGGTGACAGTGCTCAACTGGATGGTCGCAAGCAAGTATTTCGAAGTTGACCAAGTGGGATTATTGGTCTCAAGCTATTATGACGACCCTGACAAGGTCCTTGCGGCAGCATCCAAAAACGCAAAATGGGATTTCGGCTCTTGAGAGGATAGGCAATGGAAAAGGACGAGCTAAGGGCAAGGCTTAACGACATCATGAAGAACGCTATAGCCCCCAGCACCGAAGAAACGCCGGATTCCCCAAGATATTCCCTATCAACAACATATCCAGGAGGGGTGTTCAAGGCCTCTGACCTTTATTTGTGGCTTGATCGGCTTTTGAAGATCTCAAGGGTAAAGACAATAAGGGAGTCGCCGACAGGATTTGTCAAGGCAGAGGGAGTTTCCATCCCTGTTGCAGAAACAAGGCAGGTCTCAAAGCCGACTGCGCCCACAAAGGAGGAGGTCATGGCTGCCCTGAAAAAGAAAAAGGCAGAAAAGATAATTGAGAAGCCTGCCGCTCCAATCATAATCCAGAAGCCAAAGGAAATGATAATCTCAAAAGCAACTGAAAAGCCAAGGGAAATCTCAAAAGCCGTTGAGGCTCCGAAGGAAGAGCTTGAGATTGAAGCCCCTGTTTCAAAGCCGATTTCCAAGGAAGAAACGGAAATAGAGGCTCCAAGGGAAGAGCAGGAAGAGATGGAAGTTGAGTCAAAAGGGGAGATAGGGACCCAGATATCCCTGGAGGACATGAAGAGAAAGGACGAGGAAGAGACTCTGGTGAGAAAGCCCTCTGAAAAGGCGGTTGGCAGCCCATACATTGATTCGCACATCACTCCAAAAATCGAGCTTCCTGAGATAATCACGGAGGACATTGAGTCAAAATCAACAAGCGACATCAACGACATAAGCGAAAGCATAGGCTCGGAGGTTTACCAGGACAAAATAGAGATAACAAGGAGGCTGCTGGAGCTTACGAAGCTCAAGATAAGCGAAAAAAATCTGGAGAACAAGAAGAAGATAGACTCTGAGATAATGCTCCTGAAGGACAGGATGAAAATGGACAAAACAAAGACATCCTCAGACCTTCCTGCAATGGTTTTGGGGCACCTTTCGACTGAGCTGGACTCTATAATAGATAATCTGGAATCGTCAATAGACTCAAGCATGAAGGAATTGAAGTCAAAATACGAAAGCGCAAGATCCTCAGCAAGCGACGATCCTGCATTGCTTGCGAAAATAGACACGCAATTCTTCAAGGACTCGAATAGCCTGGCGGAGGAAACATCAGAGTCAATATCAAAGTCAAAAACTTTCCTGATAAGCCTCCATTCAAGGGAGATAGACAACTCGGTTGCCAAAGGGATATTCACAAAGGATAAGGGCGAGCTTGAAAAATCAAGGATAGCAAAGGAATATTCTTCAAGGTTCAGCGCGCTTCTTTCAAAGGCAGACCAGATAAGGCAGGTGAAGCAGGAGGCGGTGAACAAGAGCTCATTCTCGGAGACGATAAAGGAGATAACGAACATGAGGGAGGCGGAATTATTGCATGAGCTCAGCGCAAGGGACAGGAAATCGTTCCTTGCCTACATAAAAGGCGAACTTTCTAAAACTGATGCTATTATAATGGCTAAGAGAAGCATAGCAAAGGAGAGGGAAGTCCCGGAAGACGCTGTAAACCAGTTTTTCCCAACAGGTGGTAACAAATGAAAAGATTGCCGATAATATCGAACGTTTCGGATTCAATGATCCCGTATTTACCCGGCCTCGGAAGAAGGCTTGCGATGGCAGACGATGCCAGGAACCCGAATGACTTCATAGACTGGGTCCTGGAATGCAGCATTGGGCTGACATTGCTGACTACGATCCTGTCCCTATTGGTTGTCATAACATATGGGCTGAGCTTGGCATTTCCGATAGTGACTTTGCTCATCACATTCACGCTGTTCTTCTACTATTTCTTCAGCTATCCTGAATTGAAAATAATAAAGAAGAGGAAGGACATAGACAACGAGATAATCTTCGCGTCAAAGCACATAATAGTCGAGATCTCAGCAGGAGTCCCCCTGTTTGACGCCTTGGTTGGCGCTTCTGACGGCTACGGAAAGGTAAGCGACGAGATAAAGATAATAGTGCAGAAGGTCTCCTTCGGCGAGCCCTTGACCCACGTGCTAAGGGACACTGCGGAAAAGACGCCTTCCCAGTCATTCAGGAGAATTTTAGTCCAGATAGCGAACTCGGTTGTTTCCGGAGCCAACGTGGCAAGGTCATTGGAGGCAACAGTGGATCAGATATCAAAGGAGCAGATCCTTGAGGTCAAGGAATACGGGCAGAAGCTCAATCCGATGATCATGTTCTATCTTATGATTGCGGTCATATTCCCGTCTTTGGGAATGGTGTTCGTGATG
>JAPLWW010000112.1 GCA_026396375.1 Microcaldota archaeon
TTCAGGGACAAAGGATAATTATTCATTGCCTTATTCAATCCCCACAAGGGGGCACCTGACCCTGGAAGGCAAGAAGTTCTCAAAAAGCAGGGGCTGGTTCATTACCCTTGTGGAATACCTTGCGGTTTTCCCCCCTGATTACCTGAGGTATTACACCAATTCAATAACGCCTTACTCACTTTCAGACGCGGATTTCTCGCTTCAAGAATTCAAGGCAAAGGTAAACAACGAGCTTATAGCGAATTATGGAAACTTTGTGTTCAGGGTCGAGAACCTACTGAAGAAATCCTATGACGGCAAGGTACCTGACGCTGAGCCCGACTCATTGATGGTGGAAAAGCTGATGAACTCCAGGAAGGAGATTGAGCAGCAGCTTGAGGGCTTCGACTACAAGATTGCCATGGAAAAGGTGATGGCAGTATCAGCGGATTTCAACAAGTACATCAGCGACAAGGAGCCATGGAAGCAGGAGGGATCTGCAAAGGAAACAACCTTGGCGACCGCTTCAATGGGTGTTGTCTCAGTGAGCATAATGCTTTCCTCATTCATACCGTTTTCAGCCCAGAAGGTGCTTGACAATTTCGGCATGCCGAAATTCTCCTGGAACGACATCGGCAAGAAGCCGAAGGAGATAAAGAACCTTGTCCCTCTTTTCAAGAAGGTCGAGGATGCGGACCTGGAGAAGCTGATTGCGCCTGCAAAAAAGAGGGGGGAAGAGCTGAAGAATATCAAGGAGGAATAATCATGCCAAAAATAGCATGGAACAACAACCTCAAGCTTGTCATTTCCGACGTTGACGAAACGATAGCTGGCCTTTATACAGATGCGTCTCCAGGCATGGTGCATGAGCTTGAGTCCATTCTCAATAAGGGGATTTCCATTTTCCTTGTCTCTGGCCAGGGAGTCTCAAACATCCATTCCAGGATAACCTCCCATATAAAGCCTCGCCTGCGGAACAGGGTTGCAATAGGCCATTGCAGCGGAGCCGAAGTATGGGGATTTGACAAGGAAGGGAATCTGCTCGATAAGCCGTTTTATAGCATGTATGATATGCCTGATTCCATGAAAAAAGAATGGAGGAAGGCGACAGCGCAGCTTGTCTCGGAGTTTAGCCTAAGGGCATTTCCAGTTATGCCTATCCCTGACTTTATGAAGATTTCAAAGGAAGACCCTTTCGCAATAATGCTTGAAGACAGGGGCCCCCAGATAACGTTCGAGGTAGTCAACGGCCATGATATCCCTGGGCCAAAGGCAAGGGAGCTTGAGGAAAAAGTTCCTGGAATATCCAAAACCAAGGATCTTCGCGTTCACATAGCCAGGAGGGCAGAGGAGCTTTTTTCCTCCAAGGGCATTCCGGTTACACCTAGACTTGCGGGAGTCTTTGCAATAGACTTTGCAATCAAGGGAATATCAAAGGCAACGGCTGTCAGATATGTAACTGACCATTCGGATTCAATCTTTGGAATACCGAAGGAATCCCTGAATGAAATCAGCATGGAGGTATGGGGCGACAAATTCTCCCTGAGGAAAGGAGGGACAGACAGCCACATACTTGAGGCATTGCCCAAAGGCGTGCGCGCGATAACCTTCCGCAAGGAAAATCCCTCGGAGTTTCCATCAGGATGCAACATTGCCGTTTGGGACGGAAAAAA
Source organism: Microcaldota archaeon (assembly GCA_026396375.1). Lineage (GTDB taxonomy): Archaea > Micrarchaeota > Micrarchaeia > Anstonellales > J096 > JAPLWW01. The sequence goes on from JAPLWW010000112.1 coordinate 1,653, forward strand.
GCATCTCCATGAGGGCCTGCTGGAATTCCTGAAGGCCAGCCATTAGAAATTCCAGAAACCCCATAACCGTTTTTCTTCAGGATTCAGCCGATTTTTTTGCATATGAGCCAATCCAGCTGGGAGCTGTATTCCCTGATCTCAACTATCTGGATCTTTTCCTTTTCCAGCTTGGTTTCCCAATCCTTCGGATGGAAATATTTCGGCAGGTTGCTGTTGTACATAAGGCAGCTCAAGTCAACGAGCTTGTACTCCATCTTGTCAAGCATATGCCTTGGCCTTATGTCTCGGAAAATGATGGTTCCGTTGGGCTTACAGACCCTTGAGATCTCGGAAAGGGCCTTTTCGCGGTTGGGAACGTGATGAAGGACATCTACAACCACAATGCATGAAAAAAAGTTGTCAGGAAAATCCATTTTTTCCGCGCTTTGGAGCGAAAGCCTTATCTTCTTGTTATTGGTTTTTACAAAATCAGGCACAACATCTATCCCAAAGCATTTCATCTTCTTGAAATCGTCGCATATCCTTTCTATGAAGCGGCCGGAGCCGACCCCTACCTCAAGGAGGTTTCCAGTTGGCTTCTTCACTATCTCCTTTAAAATCCTTGACAGCTCCTCCTCGTCCTTTCTTTCCTTGTTTACAAGGGAAAGCCCGTATTTATAGATTTTTTTCTTGTCCATCTAAATCAACATTTTATCAGTCTAA
>JAPLWW010000120.1 GCA_026396375.1 Microcaldota archaeon
AGATAAGGAAAGACAGGAAAATACCGCATGCCTCGAAGGAGTCTGTTGAAAAAATAATAGACGAGGCGAGAAGGATAGCAAAGGAAGTCGATAATGCCCCAAAGTCCTTAACCTTAAGGCTAAGAAAATTGTCAGGGATAATTAGGCTCGCTGGGGACAATGCTGTTTCAGAAAATTCCTATCTTATAGAATCTAGGCATGTCGCTGAAGCGATCAACCATGCAAAGACCATAGAAGAGCAGCTTTTCGAAAGATATGACAAGAACTGGTGGAAAGCAAGCGCAGCTGACTATTCGACAAGGAAACTGGAAAGCGGGCGCGATTATGGTTAGGGGCTCCTGATATTCTAACTTTGGGGGTTTTTGTATCTCAGCCGCCTTGCTTCTTCGCATTGCGCAAAAAGAAATACATCTTCTTGCCTATCTGCGCTTTGTTCACGATCCCGAGGCTGTAAAGCCTGTTGAGCCTTGCAGAGGCTGCGTTATTTCCTTTGTAATTGAACTTCAGCCTTACGTCCTCTGCAGTCACCCTTTCCTTTTCCCTTATGAATGCCATTATGCCTGCGTCAATCTCCGGAAGCATCTCCTCTTTCTCTTTGCCTTCATTCGCTGTTACTCCATTTTCGATTCTCTCGATCTTCTGGATCAGCGTTTTCAGCAGCCTGTTGGTGTTTTCCCTTTCCTCGATCAACTTTGAAAGCAATACTCCAAGCATCACTGGATCATTCTTAAGCCTGGAAACTACCTCCTTGGCATCCTTCTCTACCTCGTTCTCCCAACCGGGAGAATCCTTAAAAACATTTTCCTTCATACTTATCACAATCAGGGCCCTGTCTTGACAAGATCCTGATCTAATCATGATATGATCATGATAGGTTTTTTAAAGGTTTCTTTTTTGCGTGTTTTATTTAGGTCATTTGGATATGAAATGAGCGACAGATAGCGCTTTTATACTCTCTTTTCCAATCTTGCACCATATGGACAAGGGCAATGCAGGCAAAAGGCAGAAGCAGAACCTCAAGAACGCCATTTATGAGGGAACAAGCTTTCTTGCTTCAACGGGTTTCGGCGACAACTACGTGTCTGCATATGCAGTGCTGAGAGGAGCCACTGAACAGTTCATAGGCCTTTTGGCCTCTGTCCCGCTTGCGCTTGGCCTGTTTCTCCAGGCCCTTTCGCCTTTCATAATGAAGAAGATGAGGCACAGGAAGGGCCTTGTGACAGCATTTTCATTTCTTGGGGCGTTGTCATGGCTTCTGATACTTGGCACTGCATTTGTTGCGCCTGAAACCGCGCTTCCTCTCCTGCTGGCGTTTTTCAGCATATATACAATATTGCTTTATCTGGAGGGTACAATATTCAGCAGCTGGATAGCCGACCTTGTGCCTGAATCCATCCGCGGAACATATTTCGGGCAAAGGAACTCCTGGATACAGATAGCTTCTGTTGTCGCAACCCTTTCGGCAGGCATCATACTGGACTTGTTCAAGGACAGCAATGCCATTCTGGGTTTCTGCGCGCTTTTTGCATTGGCATTCCTATGCAGGATGCTGTCATGGCATTTCCTTTCCAAGATGGACGATCCCCATTATGACCACGGCAAGACTTTATCCCAGCATCCTCTTGATTTTTTGAAAAAAGGAAACCCCGAGCTCAGGCACCTGATAATCCTTTTCGGCGCGTTCATCTTCATGGTGAATCTAGTATCCCCTTTCTTTGTGCTCTACATGCTCAGGACTCTTGGGTTCAGCTATCTGGAATTCATGGCAGTTATCCTTGCGTCCCAGGTTGCGACTGTCTTTGCGGCTCCTTACTGGGGTCGCGTAAGCACGTTGCACGGCAACAAGATAGTGCTTTCCATCTGTTTAATCATAGCCTCGGTTGTGCCATTGTACTGGTTTTTCCTTACTTCATTCTGGCAGCTTGCGCTTTTTGAGCTGATATCGGGCGTGGCGTGGTCCGGCATATATCTCTGCCTGTTCAACCACATACTGGCCAAGAGCAAGTCAGAGGAAGTTTCAAGCAATGTTTCAAACAGGTATTTCTTCGCAGGCATTGGCCTTTTGCTTGGACCTAATATAGGCGCGCTTGTGCTAATCTCATTGGGAGAAACAACATTGTTCTCAATCGATGCCATCCATGTGCTGATGATTCTTTCTGCTATAGGCAGACTGGCCGTTGCCCTGGCAATAATCCTTGCGATAAAGGAATCCTCCCTTCTGCTGGACAAAAAAAGAAGGGCGCTTCTTGTGAGCCTAACCCTGACAAACCCAGTCAGGGAATTCGTGGGAGGCACGCTCTGGGTTGCGAGCATGGCCACATCATTAGCAAAAGGAGGCGTTCATCATGCCATCCATTCTTCGAGGAAGGCGCTTGGCGCCGTCAGCATAAGGAGAAAAAGATGACTGCAATGAGGTTTATCATATTAGGCGCATCTATCCTTTGAACGGGTTCATATAGTCAAAATTTTTCTTAATCCCTTTTTTGGCGTCTTCGAGATATCTTATGACACTTCTATATGCCTTGCCCCAATTATACCCATGATTGTCAGAGCGGTTTGCATTGCCCCCTTCTTTCAGCAGGATCTTCTCTGCCTCGGAATTTTTTGAGGCATGCATGAGCGCAGTCTTGCCATAATCGTCTGTTATATCCATCTTGGCGCCATTTCTGAGCAGGAACCTGATAGCTTTGGGCTGTTCATTCTCTACGGCATGCATGAGCGCGGTTTTCCCATCAATATCCTGCGCATCGATTTTCTTGCGCTTAAGCAAGAGCTTCAGCGTTCCTGTGCTTCCTGCTGCGGCAGCATACATGAATGCTGTTCTGCCTTTCTTGTCCCTCATCTCCGGATTGGCACCGGCTTTCAGCAGGATGTCGGCTGCCTCCGGATTTCCCGCGGCAATCATGAGCGCGGTTTCCCCTTCATCATCTTTTGCATCCATTTCAACATCCTTGCCCTTCCTAATCAGTACTTTAAGCACTTCAATGTTTCCATCCTCGGCAGCCATCATGATCGCATTCTTGCCATTGGATTCGCCTGCTCTCATATATTCATGTGTGGATGTTTCATATTTTTGAAATACCGCCATATCAATTAGCGGAACGATGCCAAACATATTTCCTGATTTTAACTTTATGTTTACATCTGCGCCCTTTTCAATAAATAATTCGCATAGTCCATACTGCCCATTCTTTGCGGCATACATAAGCGCGGTCATGCCCTTTAATTCTCCTGATTCCATCCTTGCATTCACGTCTGCGCCCTTGCCAACCAGCAATCTGCAGATTTCATATTCTCCCACCTTTGAGGCAAGCAGGAGCGCGGTTGCGCCCTTTAATTTGCCTGATCTGATCTTTGCATCTATATTCTTTTCACTAATCAACCCTGCGCATGATTCATAATCCCCCTTATCCGCGGCAATCATGAGCGCGGTCTTTCCCTCCTTATCCCGTATATCTATATTTGCGCCCTTTTCTATGAGCAGTTTAAATGTTCTATAATCATATCCGCGATTCCAGATATAATCCATATCCTCAATGGAATACATGAGCGCGGTCTTTCCCCCCTTATCCCGAATATTTACATTAGCTTTCTTGCTAGCCGCCAACACTTTGCAGGTTTCATAGTCTTTAGAAAATATTGCATACATGAGCGCAGTCTTGCCTTTGTCTTCTCCTGCTTTGATCTTTGCATTCACATCCGCGCCCTTCTCAACCAGCAGTGCGCATGTTTTGGCGTCTTTATTCTTCATAGCAAGCATGAGCGCGGTCATGCCCTTGTCTTCTCCTGCTTTGATCTTTGCATTCACATCCGCGCCCTTGTCAACCAATATTGCACATGATTCAGAGTCTTTTCTCCCTATAGCATAAAGGAGCGCGGTCATGCCCTTGGCTTCTCCTGACTTGATCTTTGCATTCACGTCTGCGCCCTTCTCAACCAGCAGTCGTATTTTTCTGTGGTCATTAGTGTCACTAGTCTGTGTGGCAAGCATGAGCGCAGTAACGCCTTTATTCTCTTTTACGTCTATCCTTGTGTCTATCCTCGCATTCACATCCGCGCCCTTGTCAACCAGCAGTGCAAGTGTTCCATATTCTCCAATATATGAGGCCCACACCACTGCAGTCATTCCTTTGTTTTCTCCTTGATTGAACTTTTGATCGAACTTTGCATTCACATCCGCGCCCTTGTCTATCAAACGTGCGCATGCCTGAGAGTCTTCTTTTTCTACGGCAAATATGAGCGCAGTCTTTCCCTTGTTTTCTCCTGATTCAATCTTTGCAAGCACATTTGCGCCCTTATATGCGCACTGTTCAATCAACGTGTATCTTTTTGGATCTATATAACGTATGGCAAGCATGAGCTCGGTTTCATTTGCCACAAGCTTATCCTGGGGAGAGCATGCCATATTGGGCCCTATTGTCAGGGACAGGCCAATTGCAGAATATAATATAGGATTCATCATTCTCCGCGAGATCCTTCCGACTAGGGGATTTTGCGATTTGATATGATTGAGTTTTACAGCAGATATTGATTTATCCTTGGATATAATCCTTGGTTTCTGGCTTAACATAGTTATAATTTGCGTGTATAAGAGTTTTTAATGTTATGCAATTTCTTGGCTGTCTGCCCAATTATCAATCTTTTCAGGAGGACAGGAAATCCGCAAACTTGTGCAATGCTATTTTTCTGTGCGAGATGCTGTTCTTTTCCTCATCGCTCATCTCTGCGAATGTCCTGTCCATCCCTTCAGGGACAACTATGGGATCATATCCGAATCCATTATCTCCTCTCGCTTCCTTCGGTATGCTCCCTTTCATGATTCCATCGAACACGAAAGTCCCCTTTTCGCTTGCATACGCTATGCTTGACTTGAAATATGCCTTCCTGTTTTCATTTCCATCCAATAACTTGAGTATTCCCTGATATCCCATTTTCCTGAAGACCCATGCGGAATATGGGCCCGGGAATCCGTTGAGTGCGTTTACGAAGATTCCCGAATCGTCAAGGAACAATGGTTTTTTGATTCTTGAGAAAAGGTCCCTTGCGCTTTTCTCGGCTATTTCCGAAGTGTCCTCTCCCCTGGGCTCATCATACTCTATCTCAAAATGCTCGATCTCTATATCCAGTTTTCCGAGGATTTCCCTGGCCTCCTCTAACTTATGCTTATTGTGGGTCGCAAAAAGCAGTTTCATCTGACCATCTTCTCTATATCCTCTAAAAATGCCTTTTCCTGCTTCATCGTGTCCCTGTCCCTTATTGTCACTGCATTGCCGTCCAGGATGTCATAGTCTACCGTCACTGTCAAAGGTATCCCTATCTCGTCAGCCCTTGCATACCTTCTTCCTATGCTTCCTGTGTCGCTGTAGAACACCGAGATTCCCTTGTTGACCAGCATTTCCATGACTTCCTTTGCCTTTATATCCAATCCATCCCTTCTTTCAAGCGGGAACACTGCCACATTGAAAGGCGAAATGCTTTTGCTTATCTGCATCCATTCGTTCTCCCTTCCCTCTCCCCTGTATCCATGGTCTATTGCGCAATAGAATAATCTGTCCAATCCAATAGAGGACTCAACGCAGTTTGGAATCACATTTCCCTTTTCAGTCTGCATTGTGAGGTTCTTTCCTGAGAATTTCTGGTGCCTCCCAAGGTCATAATCTGTCCTGTGGGCGTTGCTTATCACTTCAAGCATCCCTGCCTCTGTCTCTATCTCAACGTCAACGCTGATCTTTGAGTAGTGAGCTTTTTCGTCATCCCTCAGATGCCTGAACCTTACCTTCGAGAGATTGATGCCTATCCTTGTCATTATTTCCATGTCCATCCCAAGCAATGATCCGAATGGCTTGTTGAGAATTCCTTCCTCGAAAAGCTTGCTTATCTTCACCTTCCTCATTGTTTCCCCGTCCTGCGCCATGAAAGGGATTTCCATGTCCTTGTACCTATCATAGATGTTGCAGTTGAAATTGTTCGGGTCAACAAAGTATTCCAATTCCAATTGCGAGAATTCCCTCAGCCTTAATAGCCCCTGCCTTGGGCTTATCTCATTCCTGAAGACTTTCCCCAATTGGCCTATGCCAAAAGGAAGCTTGAGCCCTAAAGTTTTTGCATTCCTTATCGTTGAGGTGTATATTCCCTGGGCCGTCTCAGGCCTCAAATACCCCAGCGTGTTCCCGTATCCTATGCCTGTCTTGAACATGAGGTTGACTTTCTTGAAGTTTCCTATCTCTCCTCCGCATATGGGGCATTTCAGCTTGTGCTGGTTGTGGATGCTTTCTATTGTTTCCATCTTGCCGTCCCAGACTATGCCAAGCTTTTCCTCTATTAATTTGTCTATCCTTATTATGGAATGGCATTTCAGGCACTCTGCGGCAGGATCGGTAAACTCGTCGACATGGCCAGATGCCTTGTACATTATCTCAGGGCCGACTATCGTAGACTCAACTTCATGGAATCCGGTCCTGTCTATGAAGATATTCCTCCAGATATCAACAATCTTCTTCTTTATCTTCGCCCCTATGGGCCCGTAGTCATAGAATCCCGCGACGCTCTCATAGATCTCGTTGCTTGGATAGAAGTACCCTTTCTTGAAGCAGAAATTCAGTATATTCTCATATTTTGATGCCATAAGCCCATATTCCTTAAAATACCTTTTTAATGGTTTATGTGGGATTATCATTGTCTTTATTAATACAGATGTACACTAATAAACACATTTTTATTCTTTGCTGTATATAAATATAAACATATGGCATCTTTTAATATGTTCAGAAGGGCAGCCATTTCCAGCATCTTGGCCGCCCAGATCGGGATCGTTGGCGTCCCGGTTGCCGCGTTCGCGGCTGAGAAGTACAAGGAAGCGGGTGAAAATATGGCCGGGGATACAACAGTGGTAAAAAGGCAGGAGAAAGATCGCGCGGAACAGCAAAAGCTGGCAAACTCCCTTAAAACAGCCAACCAAATTCTATATGGCGGTTTATTAAGCCGACTAAAGGATGGATCTACGGCAAAGTCCAATTTTATCAAACTTAACAGTAATCTTAAGGACAATCAGGATCCGAACAGCGAAGAAAACAGAAAATTGGCAGGTCTTTTTTACAATATATTTACCGCATCCAAATCAGATTTTGAAACTTATATTGCGAACGCAAATGCAATGTATTCCTCAGGCTTGAAAAAAACTATCCCTGCAAAAAAAGAGGGGGCAAAGGAAACCGCAGAAAAAGCGGTTGTTTCCCCTAAAAAGGCGCTTGCCGATGCAGCCGAAGGCGAAACAATATGGACAAACGAATATTACCCTTCAGTCAAGACATCCTCATCGTCCCTGCAGTTCAGCTCCGCTTATTCCAATTCAACGGCCATTCCTCAGGATGCAGCCGCCGCGCTTCTCAGCTATTCAAACACCGTCAACGAATGCGGGGTTGCCAGCTCGGAGGAGAAAAAGACAATATCAACAACAGCAGTCATGCTTTACGGCGCAGACCCTTCGCTTCTGTCAAAATATTTTAAGGCTGCAGAGAACCTGGCAGAGCTTTGCAGGAACCAGCCAAACGAATACAGGAAAGCACTGGATCTATTGACAGTGATGATTGACACAAAGACATCCTCAATTTATTCGGCAAACGTGACCCAGCAGCTGCCTGTGCAAAAGACTGCGCATCAGATCTCAAATGCGCTTGATGAGATAATTAAAATAAAGGCAGGAGACATGTACAAGCTCAACAGGCTAAGCCTCATGGACAGGAATGTTTACATAAGCGGCTATCCTCCTTATAACATCCAGCAGAGAGCGTCTGGCTGGGAATCCAGCCTGCTTGAAGGCAATAGGGAGTCTGCAGGATTATACCAGTCAACATACATGTTCCCCTATAGGATATATCTTCCGACAAACATGCCCTATTCAAGAAGCATGGTAGGGACTGACATAAGAGGAGGCGGAACAGTGATGTTCCCAAACATTCCCTTGAATTATCAGGTTCAGCCCCAGCCTGGATTGGTAGGAACTTCTTTCAAATATTACCTTTATCCGGAAGTCAGGGCAAGCGGTGCGCGCGGCAGGCTGCCCGTAACTCCAATAGCGCCAATAGGTTTGGCCGGGCTTTCAGACGAGATAAGGGCTGCCTTTGTGCAGGCAGAGGCGCCTGACTATGACCTTAAGGTGAGAGGAGGCGGCGCCTATGGAGTCGCCAGCAAGGAAGCAGGCGGAGGCCTCGTCGGTTCTCTTGCGACCAAGGAAGGGGGCGCAGCAGCAGGCTTGGGCATTGCTCCAGGAGGGGATATTGATTTTGCAGGCCTGAACATGGTTGCAATTCCCCTGGTTACAGGAAAGGCAGAGGTAACTTCGCAAGGCACCAAGGGACCGGCGCCAGTCCGCGCGGCAATAGAGGATTTCACCACAGGCTGGGAAAAGATGGACGACGGCACGAAAAAGGCCCTGCTCCAGTCGATCAGCTCAATCTACAATGAAAAAAATCCAAAGGACATCGTGCTTCTGGCAAGCAGCTCGGCCAACGAAACAGGCGAATGGTCTGCAGGCAGGGGATACCTGATAACAAAGAAAGGGGATGTGTTTGAGTTGGCAGGAGGCGCTGACACGTTCAACAAGCTCCTGAACTACATCGCCAACTATGGCAACGAAAACAGCATTGCTGTTCCCACCACTTATGCATGGAATGTGGAAAACAAGCTAAATAAGGGAGGAGCTGTGCTTGCAATGGATCTCAGCAACGTTCCAGTATTGTTCCAGTTCCAGGACGTTCCTTCATACATGGGTTCAGGGCAGAAATTTGTCACATGGACTGCTGCAGGCGGAACAACCATTGTTCCTAAGAAGGGCGCGGCCAACATACACGAGATTTCCCTTCCAGGAACATTGTACAGGATAAGAGGAGGGGAGATCACCAGCCAGCATGTCAATTATTCAATGAGGCATATTGAAGAAGAGAAAAGATGGGAATTCGACGCAGGGGGAACTGCAGGCAAAAGCACGCTTGGCAAGGAAAACAAGGCATTCCAGGGCGCAGGGTTCCTAATGAAATGGGAAGAGGGAGAGATGAACAAAAGGATGGCACAGCGCGGATTCGGGATTACCACGCAGAGGCTTG
>JAPLWW010000043.1 GCA_026396375.1 Microcaldota archaeon
GCTTTATCATAATTGTCCTTGTCCAGATAATCTATGCCGATTTCATAGTATTTCTTTGAATCCTCGAGGCTGCTGATCTTGCCCACTCCGCTGGCGCTGCTCATATAGGCTAAATTTGCAGTGAAATGTTTTTATATGTTATTATAATTAAGCATATTGTGGTGTTTGCATGATAAACAGGATAGTTTTGATTTTCGCATGTTTTGTAATTTTCCAGTCCCTCATATTTTCATGGAGCGAATGCAAGGCAGGATTCTACCTGGATGTTCCAATACAGGTGATAGATTCCGACCATATAAACATGCCCGGAGTCAATGTCTCAATGACCTACCAGAAAAACAGCAACTATTATTCCCCAGGCCAGCCTGAGCTTGTGACTACGGATTCTGTATTAACAGACAGCAACGGAATGGCGACTTTCAAGATAAAGAACGACGTTCCAAGCTCAAGATATCTCAACTGCAAGCTTGCCGTCCGTGTCTCATATTTCAATTTTACGAAAAATTACACCTTTGACCTTGGAACCTTCTATGGAAAATACATAATAAACATGACCGCAAAAAATGTCATCATAAACATGGTTGACAGCTCGGGAAAGCCGATCTCAGGATCCTTGGTGCTTTACCCTTCGAATGAATTCCAGCTGAACAATTCCATTAGCCTTATTGTCCCGTTCGGCTCAACGCCAGGATATCTGATATTCAATGGGCATAGGCAGGGCATCTCCATCAATGTGGACAACTCAACCCCCAATTCCGTCAATGCGGTTTTCAGGATCTATGATGTCAATGTCTCGGTTTTCGATGATTCCGGAAAGCCTATCCCCTTCACTGTCCAGCTGGGAACCGAAGATCCCATCAATTCAACTGAAACAGTGAAATTGAGGACCATAGACAATCCCTCCTCGCTGAAGATAACCTCATACGGAAGGGAAACCTTCAAGCAGATAAACCCTGAAAAGGAGAGCAACATCTCGATCTTCTATGACATCCATTCCCCTCAAATCAGCAACATAAACGTGATTCAGGATAAGGAAGGATCGGTTTCAATAACATATTCCGTTTCCGACAACGGAGCCAAGGCGTCCGGGATAAGGGAAACAGGGGTCTATGTCGACCAGGTGTATTATTCCGCCGCGCTCAAGTACAGCTCGGCGAAGGTTTCAATCTCAAAAACAGGGAGCTTCTCCTTCACTGTCACTGCAACAGACAACGACGGCAACAGTGCAGATGTTTCGGCAGACTATATAACAGGGAAGGCTCCAGTGATAACCTCAAACAATTCCTCATCCCCGTTGAGCAACAATACGGTTGTGACTCCTCCTGCAGCGCAAAAAGGGGATGACAACGGAACCCTTATCCTGATAATAATAGTGGTCATTGTCCTGGTGGTGGGAGTTTATTTCTACATAAAGAGCAACTACCTTTCCTCTTAATTTTTATTTTCATTTACTTAGATATATATATATATTTCGTTTCCAAATTATACCATGAGAACCATAATATTGGCAGTCTTTCTTGGATTAGTGCTCCTTTTCGGGTGTTGCGGATTAACGAATCCTTCTGCAAATAAGCCTCTTGGCGATTCTGCAGTGTTTGGTACAAAGGGCTTTTCTGGAGTTAATGTAAATGGATGGAGTCTGGATCCGACAGGAACCTTCTCAATAAAGATCTCCAATAACATCGGCACTCCAATAAGGCTTGACAGCATCAATGTCACGATAGGAGGAGTATCCGCAGGCATTCCTGTTACAAATGTTGCTATTGCAAACGGCGAGGATTCAGCAACCCTTTCTAGCGCGATGGGGGCATTCGGAGCGCAGTCCACAGGTACGAGCTATTCTGCAAAAATACATATTGAATATACAGATATTAATGATGCCAGGTTTCCGTATGTTAGCGACGGAACATTGGCTGGGAAGGTTTCATAATATTATTTTTTATTCCTTCATTTTCCTAAAACAGCTTGTCCCTGTATATCTCCAGGGTTTCGATCGCGATCTTCTTCCAGCTGTATTTCTCCAGCCTTTTTCCAACTTGATTCAGGTCCCGGTTTATCTCGTCCTCGTGCTCCTCAACGTCCTCTATTGCATTCTCTATATCGCTGCTTATCATCAGGTATTGCCAGGAGCCTGGCATAGTGTCCTTCAGGACCCTTTTCACTTCCCCCACATCGGTGCACAGGAACGGCCTTTGGGAAGCCAATGACTCCAGCATCGTCAGCGGGAATCCCTCATACTTTGAAGGCAAAAGAATCATCCTGCTTCTGCAGTATATCTCAGGGACCTTGTCCGGTGAAACCTCTGTAAAATCAAAATCCATTTTCCTTTCCCTGCATATTTTCCCTATCCTGTCCTTCATTCCCTCGTCCTTCCCTGCAAAAAGAATCTTCCTTTTCGGATCAACTTCCTCTGCAATCCTCAGGACTCCCTTGTCCTCATCAAGCCTTCCGACATAGGTTATCAGCTCGTTCTCATAATATGGGGTTTTGCACCTGAATTTTTCCAGGTCTATCCCGTTGGGCAGGACAAAAACCTCCCTTTTGCTTTCATTGACTATTATTTCCTTGCCTGACTGGGAAACCGATATTATCTTTTTTGCAGGGATCAGGAACATGGGAGCCAGGATATTCTTGTACAGTATCAGGAATATCCTTTTTGCCCCGTGCAATTCAGGATACCCATGGAGGGTGAAAACCATCTTCCTTCCAGTTATCAATGAATACAGCCCGGCTATAGGGGAAAAGAAGTTTCCGTAACCGTGCGCGTGGATCACATCAGGCTTTATTCTGTCAATGCCAAAAAACAGCCCTGGGCAGATCAGCAATGATGAAAAGATAGGAAGCCTGAATGACCATATCCTATGGACATTCACGCCTTCAATGGTTTCTGTCATGTCACTGTCCCCTGAGGTGAACACATGGACTTCCTCGCCTATCTTGGCAAGCTCCTTTGCCAAATAATAGTTGTGGATGGCTACTCCGTCCTTGTTCGGGTAAAATGAATGCGAAACTATTCCGATTTTCATTGATTTCATATTAAGGGGAAAGCATTAAAATAGCTTTTCATTCCTCTTTATGTGAGCGATGAAGATAAAGGTCGATGTTCTGAACAATGATGAACGCTTTGAGTGCTGAGCTCTTTAATGATATATAGAAAAAGGCCAATTGGCTTATTCTTCCTGCTCGTCCGTGGCTATGGTGGATTCCTCTTCCGGCTCTTCCTTCTCTTTCTCGCTTTCCTTCCTGTTCTTCCATTCCTGCCTTGTCGGGCATGCGGGATCGAGGCAAATAGTGAGCCATCCCCTTCCGCCTTTCCTGATGTCTATCATGGGAACGCCGCATTTTTCGCATATCTTATCCGTTGGCCGTATCATGACTCCCCTTGGCAAAGAATATGACTGCCTGCAGTTCGGATATCCCGTGCATCCGACAAACTTGCTTCCCTTGTAATTGATTATCTTCAATTTTCCTCCGCATTTGCAGTTTCCCAGAATGCTTGTCTCATTCTCCATTTTTTTCAGGGCATCAATAAGGCTTTTTCCAATTTGGGCTTCATTGTTTTTGAATTCATCAAGGATGCTGACAAGGTAATCCTTACCTTTCTTTATTACCTCCTCCTTGTCCTTTTTCCCGAACTGGATAAGCTCCATGTCATCCTCAAGGTCCCTTGTCATGTTCTCGTCAATGATATGAGGGGCGTTTTCCTTCAATGCCTGGTAAACCGCCAATCCGAAAACAGTGACATCTATGGCATTGCTTTCCTTCGCGAAATACTGCCTGTCAAACATTGTCGAGACAACGACCGCCCTTGTGGCCTTGGTCCCAAGGTGCCTTGATTCAAGCTCCGAAACAAGGGAAGCCTCGGTATACCTTTTCGGAGGCTTTGTCATGTCGTTCTTCAGGTTCTTCTTCTCTATCTTCAGCTTCTCCCCTTTCCTGAATTCAGGAAGGATTATGTCCTTGCTTTTGAAGAACTTTCCATATATCTCTATCCATCCCTTTTCCTTTATGACCTTTCCGCTTGCCCTGAATTCTATTTTGTTTGAATCAGCGACAACCTTGGTTATCTCCTCCAGCGCAGGCTCAGCGAAAACTGAAAGGAACCTTGCGACTATCAATTCATATAATTTCCTTTCGCTGTCACCTATGCTCTTGGGCTCAATCCCAGTGGGATATATTGCAGGGTGCGCGGCATCCTCCTTCTTTCCCTCGTTGGGCATGAACCTTTTGTTCTCAATAAGGTATTGCGCGCCTTTTGCATACCATCCATTGTGCTTTGAAATGTCCATTATGACATTCTTCAGCCCCAATGCAGGGGGCAGCTTCTGCGAGCTGGTCCTTGGATATGAAATTAGCGAGTTTTCATACAATGACTGGGACAGCTGAAGCGTCTTTGCAGGAGAAAACCTGAATTGCGCATACGCCTCAACCTGAAGGCTTGTCAAGTCAAAGGGAACAGGCGGCATCAGCTTTTTAGGGTCTTTGGAAACTTCCTTTATTGTTGCGTCATCCCCTATCCTGCTGAATATCTCCCCTGCCTTTTCCTTCTCAAATATCCTTCCTCCGGAATACTCAAATTCAACATCCTTCAATAGGATGGAGATTGCCCAAAACGGAACCGGAATGAACTTCCCTATCTCAATCTCCTTTTCGCTTGCTATCCCCAAAGTGGGCCCCTGGACCCTTCCTATGCTCATTATCCTGAACATCCCTGTCTTCTTTATCGCGCCCATCAGGGCCCTGCTGAGGTTTATTCCGTAATACCAGTCTATGATGTGCCTTGCTTCTCCAGCATAGGCATTGTTGATGTCAAATTCCGTCCTTTTCTCAAATGCTTCCCTGAGCTCGTTTGGAGTGAGGGTTGAGAATTTCATCCTTTCAAGGTTCTTTTCGTTGTTCAGGATAAATCTTGCGACATTGTATCCAATCAAGGTTCCCTCAATGTCGTAGTCGCAAGCTATGATAGCCCTTTTCGCCTCCTTTGCCAATGATGCTATGACATTTGCATAATCCTTTGTGTATGCGCTTGCCTTTGAGACAGCATAGCTTGGCTTCCATTCAATGTCGAATGTTGGATATGTTATTGACTTTTTCTTTTCGGCCAAGGTGAATATGTGGCCAACCGCTGAAACTACGCAGTATTCCTTTCCCTTGTTTTCCACCCTGTAGTAGTTTATCCTTCCAAGCCTTTTCATCTCAGGGGTTCCCAAAGCCTTCGCTATCTTTGCTGCGGCATTGGGCTTTTCTGCTATGATGAGTTCCATTGAATTCAGACTGTTTTCACAATATTTTAAAAACCTGCTTCTTATGATTTTAGATTATTTCAACATATATTTTTCACAAACCTACAAGCCTTTTGGCGGATGCGGATTGTCATGCCCAGTGTATTTTCCGCTCATCTCATCATACCCTTTTTCTGCTTCCTCGTCCAGCCTTACGAAAGTGAGCTGGGCTATCTTTATTCCCGGCCTTAGAATAACCGGGTTCGGATTCACGGAATACATCTCCAGAGTTATCCTGCTTGGGTCCGTTATTCCCCATCCTGCGTGGATTATCCCTGCCGTGACATGGACCATGATGCCCATCCTTCCCACAGAGCTTCTCCCCTCTATCTGGCAGGACAGGTCCTTTCCTATGCCGATCTTCTCATAAATAGTCCCAAGGATGAACTGGTTGGGGTTGAGTATGAATCCTTTTTCATTTATCTCCTTGGTCTCCCAGAAATTGGCCGGATTCGCGGAGTCGACTATGTCAGCTATGTTCTTTGCTATCATTATCTGGTTTCCCAGCCTTATGTCTATGCTGTCAGGGCCCAGGAACTTCTCCTCGAAAGGGTCTATTATTATCTCCCTGCTCATTATGCATTCCTTGATCTGCTTTCCGGATAACATGGAAATATCTAGAAAAGGAAAAATATAAAACTGCATCTGTCACAGCCTGGGCAGGGCCACCATGTCCAGTATGAAATTCTTGGTTTTGTTCTTTGAGTACCTTATCTTCTTCATTATCCCCTTTTCCACCATGGTGTTTGCAGTCAGCAAGATATCTATTATCAAAATAAGCGCGGCGGCAAGCAGGACCAGCTGGATTGCGGTGAAGATCATGCTTGAAAGGTTCACCATTGAAAGCACAAACGGGATGAACACCGAAGCCCCTATCAGCGAAACGACAATGAGGCTGGTATATGCTATCCTCCTGTCAGTCTCAATATTCCTCTTGTCTATCCTTCCGAAAGTGTTGAGGAACCCGTCAAGGATGTGTTCAATGGCTTCTATCATCTTGAAGACTATCATTGAGGAAACCAGCAATTGCACTATTGTCTTTATCGTGATTGCTGGAAGATCGGCCAAGGGCGCAAAATCAAATATCCCTATCCAGTTGTTCAATACCAATATCGTTCCGTTTGCTATGAACAATACGGCGGCATAGGCCAGTATTATCTTTGACCTGTCTATGAATAATTCAAAGAACGCCCCCTTTGGCTCGAATTCCCTGGTCACTATATTAAGGTAGGTTGAAATGTTCCTGACCCTTGCCCTTATCCTGAATGATATCGTTTTGTCAATGAATGAGCTAAGCTGGGGCACCTTTCCCATCGTTATAGCTGACACGATTGCGCTTGCGAAAAGCGTCATCGTGGTAAGGCTCATTATGTCGAAGCTTACGGTCGCGCTCATGTTCTTCGCAATCAGCAATGCGAATTCGCTTGCCGTTACCATGGACACTGCTGAAAAGACAGAGGTCTGCATGTTTGACCCGAAGATGTAGCTGAACATTCCCACTGAAAAGAACTTTGCAAGCATGCTTACTGCAAGGAATGCCACTATCATCAGCGCCATCATGAGGCTGACATTGGCTATGTTGACAGTCATGCCTATTGATAGGAAAAAGAAGGAGGAGAAAAACAATCCGAACGGAAGCATCATCTTCTCTATCTTCTCGAATTCCTTCAATGATGCCATCAGGCTTCCTGCCAAAAATGCGCCTATGGAGGCCTCGAATCCCAAGACCGTTGCCATGAAGACGAATATCGCGCACACGGACAGGGACGTGAAAAGCAGGACCTCGGTGCTGTGGAATGCAGTGTACTCGAACAATTGCCTTACGACAAACCGGAAGGTCACATAGAACAGCAGCAGCATCGCCAGGGACTTTGCCATGGATATCATGACATCGTCAAAGAAAAGCGTTGAGCCGATGCCAGTTGCTGAAGGCAGGACCGCCAATGCCAGTATCGCGAAGATGTCCTCTATTATCAATAGCGCATATAGCAGGGGTATGTCATTCTTATAATCGGATTTGTACTTTTCAACGATCTTCGCAAACAGCGTCGTGCTTGAGAACGAGAAGATTATTCCCAAAAGTATGCTTTCAAAGATGCTCAGGCCGAAGATCCCAGAAAGCGCGTATATTATCAGGAAGACGAAGGATAGCTTGAATATCGCGAACATCAATGCCCTTATCCCGAACTTTATTATCTTGCTCAAGCTAAATTCTATGCCTATTATGAACAATAGGAGTACAGCCCCTATGCTTGAGAAAGTCTCTATTACCTCGTTGCTCTGTATCAATCCTATGAAGTTGGGCCCGATCAGCACCCCTATTATTATAATGCCTATGACAGGGGGCATCTTCATCCTTATCGCTGCCAACAGGCCTGCGAGGGCAAGTATGAATATGACGCCGAGCTGTATCATTATCTGCATGGGGGATGCACCGTTGGGGAACTTTCTAAACCTTTGATCGCCAATCATCTTTTAGCTCAAAAACCTTTTTAAACCTGGCTGTGATTTTGTATTCATAGAAATGTAAGATCCTTTCCACCTGTATCTAGGAGGTAAACAGATCACCTTTTTAAACCTTAATACCCATATTATATTATGGCATCCAATATAGAAAACGTGTTCAGGCTGTATGGCATCTATATTATTATGGGAATTGTTCTTTTAGGGGCAATAATCCTGATTTCCGGAATGGGAACCTTCTCGGCTATTCCGTCTGCTGATCATGTAAGCTCTTTGGATAAGGGCTCGGCAGGGACAGGGGAAGCTTCCTCGCCTTCCATATCCTCAAATAAGCCAACAAAGACAAGGCCTTCAGGCTCTTCCTCTAGCTCGTCAGGCTCATCTTCCTCATCCAGCGGAGGATCTGACACAGGCGGCTCAAGCACGGCAACCTCTGGTTTGAGCAATGCAGGGGCAATTTCATATACCACAATGGCAATTGTAAATTCCTCTTATCCTGTGCAGAAGGCAACATGCAATGATAGCACTCCTTCAAGCATATCTACAACCTGTACGTCACAGCTAAACGTCAGCGGCGACAGCAAAACCTTTATCCTGAATCTAAGCAAGAACAATCCTGCCTATGTCAATGGAACATGGAACATAACCCTCAATCCAACAAGCACAGTAAAGGGCGTCATTGCCATAGTTGGATATACAGCCGATGGCGGCGTAAGCATGGACTGGTATTATCTCAACGGGACATACAAACCAGTATCAGGTTGCGGCACCGGATCAAATAGGTGCAACATCACCTCATTGTACAGCACGCTTTCCGGCATTTCAAACATAAGCCTTGAGCTCATCTTTACCACACAGGCATCGGCATCATCTCATAAACAGGCTACAATAGATTATTTTGCAATAAACCTGACTTATTATCAGGACACAACGCCCCCTTCCTCGATCACCAACCTCAGGAACATCTCCGCAGGGACAACATGGATCTACTGGAACTGGACAAATCCGACAGATCCTGACTTCAGTTCCAATATAATTTATATAGACGGAGTCAATGTCATAAACACATCAGATAAC
>JAPLWW010000088.1 GCA_026396375.1 Microcaldota archaeon
TCGTCCATCAATGTCGCTATCGCATTTGTCCCGGCTATTATTGAAATCACGTTTATCGAAAGTATGAAGGACGAGTAGAAGAACGCATGGTATGCCTTTTTCGACAGCTCGCCTGTCTTTATGAGGGTATCCGAGCCTTTGATGACATCGAGCCCTCCATTGGGATCTGATACCACACTCCATTTGTCGGCGAATCCGCTTAGCAAAGCCTGCATAAGCAGGTTCTTCCAGTCTCCGCTTATCATCTTGACATCGTAATTCCTGGCTTGGGTTGCAAAACTTGGCGTTGAATCGCTATAAATGCTGCTTATATCCGAATCTGATATGCTGAATACCATGCCTTCAAATGAGACGACAAGGGGGAATATGAGCATGAACGAGATCATCAGGGAGATTATGCTGTTGGAAAAATACTTGAACATCGGTATGGGCCTCAGCACAATCGCAAACGCAAGCAAGGACAATAATATGGGAGTCAAAATCATCTTCATCAGGAAAAGCTGGGCAGTGTCCGCGGTTATAGCCGTCATTATCGCAAGCTGCATTATCCCGGAGATGCTGGCCTGGACCTTTGCAAGGTCAGGGTAAAGAGGCTGGCCCGAGAGCTCCGACCTGTAGTAGGCAAACCCGTATCCTGTCGTCGGCTGGATGCTTGTGGTGCTTACAAGGACGTCCATGTTTGCGTTTGCCCATGTCGCAAGCTTGGCGACATTCAGCGTATATCTTGTGGCCTGGGCAAGATAGGACATTGAGTTTCCGTATATGCATGCCGAGCTGTTGTAATACGGGGTGGCTTCCGAGGCCGGAACCCCTCCTACAAGGAAAGAGCCTATCCATGGGCTTCCGATAAGATTGGAGGAAAATGCGGAGAAAATGATTACGAAGACGCCTGCGATTATCAATGTTGTTATTACGTCATATACCATGTTGCTGCTCCACATCTCCATCCTCCTGTTGCTCATCAGCTTTCCAAGCATGGTCACGATGATAGAAAGGAGTATGACGGCAACGCTGGACACTGCCAATAGCGTTAAAATGTCAGAAGAGAAGGTATTGCACATGCCGAAATCCGTGTATGCCATGCTAAACACCAATCCTCGTTATAGAGCTTAATACCCAGATGCCCACATCCCCTCCAAGGATCTTTGATATGCCTCCGGTCAATGAAACCACCACCAACAATGCGAATCCCTGCGCCAAAAACAGCGAGAACATCAGCGAGCCTATTGTTATGACATTCATCCCTGATTTGCCCTCAACCCCGTTTATCATTTCTTTCTTGAAGTTTATAATGTCATCTTTCAGGTTTTGCTTTGCATTGCCCTCATCGCAATAGACATAGTCCGGAGCTTTGGCAGGGGCCAGTATGTTTTCCGTGTAATGGTCAAATTTTGATATGCCTGCTATATCGCTGCCCATCGCAGTCTGAGTAGTTGAATTCAGAAGGTTCAGTCCCATGGCATCGGAATAAAACTGTATGACATAGCCCTCTGTCAGGATCACGAAGATGGGATAGATGTAAAGCGCGATGCTGAAGGCGATGAAGAATGCGCCGATTCCCCTGGTTACGTTTATTGACCTCAGGATTATCCCTATCAAAAACAATGAAAGATAGATATTCTGCGCCATTTCAATGAGCACGTTCTGGGCAGCCATCACGGAAATCATCCTTGACGTTGACAGGAGCACCTCATTCAGCATGTTGGGGATAAGGCTGAGAGGCTTGCAGAAGGATGTGATCAAGGAGCCGGTTGATGAAGTGGAGGAGCCTTCCCCTGGTTTGCCTGCTATGTTCGATCCCCCTATTGATTTTGACCCTGAGATTCCCCTGGTCAATGAACTGCTGCTTGCCATTGTCGCATCCCTTGAGGAGTCTGAAACGGCTATGAAAAGGGAGCTGAAGGCGCCTTCTATCTTGCTGTTCAGTGCCGTTGACTGGACAAAGAAGAAAATTGACCTTGGATCTTCTGCGCAGCTTGTTCCGGGAGCGCCTTCGCCGGGAAGCGTCCCCATATAGGAGCCGTAGCTTGGGACAAAGGCCTCCACCAGCCCATATCCTATCGGCTGGGACAATGTGAATATGACATATGCGATCATTATCACCGTGAATCCCCCTATCAGGGCCTCCTGAAGCTCGGATTTTGCAACCTGCTCAAGCTTCTGTATCTCAAGCATCCTTGAGATTATGAAAAGTGCGGTGTAAACCAAGGTTACGACCATCACCACCACTGCAAACTGGGGCCAGGATGAGGTGAAGCAGTCCATTTATTTCAACCTGTTGAGCCCTGGGATGAACATCTCCCCCTCGATTCCCATTGAGATCGCGACTGCGGCCGCAAGCGTTATCGCTATCGAAAATATCCCCAATATTATGGAGTATGCGAGCATCTTCCCCTCCTGGGTTTTCGCCCCTGCCTTGTTGCCTGCCTGGTCCTGGCATGCGCTGCAGTCAAGGTAGTTTGGAGCATATTTCATGCTTTCGGGAAGATTCATCAGATTGAGGCATCCCGGATTATCTGTTTCATATATCGGGATTGCAATTGACTTTGAGGATGCCACTATGGAAGCGGTGTTTGGGCTGGTTGCCGAAAGGCTTGTATTTATGCTGGAATAAATTCCTGCAATCTTGCTCTTGATCTTGCTGACATCATTTTCTTTCGCAGCGCTTTTGTATATGTCAGTGCAGTTGTAATCCGATCTGTCATATGTCGGACTAGATGGGTTTGAAAAATTCATGCACGGCGCCGTTCCGTCAGAATAGAAGAACCTGCATTTTGTTGGGCAGAACACCAAAGGATTGGTCTTGTCTACTATTGACAGGGGCGTTACCCTGAAGCAGCTGCTTTGGGCCAATGCCTTGCTGAGGTTCATCGGCTCCCCATTGAAGGCAAATGTGTAGTTGAAATTCTCGAATCCGTAGTTTTTCTTGAAGCAGTTTGGCGCTTGGCTCAGCAAGGCGGCGCATGCCCTTTCCCCGTCCCTGCATTCGGCCATATCCGCAGGATACGGTAGAGTCCTGCAGAGCTGGGGGCAGTCAACCGTGACTGTATAATTGGGGTTGCTCATCCTCAATGCAAGCGTGGGGTTTGCCAAATACGAAGCATTTATCGCAATCGCATTCTTGATATTGTAAAACTCGCAGGAATATACTGTTCCAAGGCCGTCTATTTTCAAGGACTCTGAAGAGCCGTTTGTCAGGTTCTTCACCTGCCCAAAGGTTACCTTGGGGTCGTTTCCTGCCGTGGCTATGATGTATGCGGAGTCCAGGGAAGACGTTGAATTGAACCCTGAAATCTCCTTCAGGCATTCCTCAGGGCAGTCCTTGTTGGTCATGTACTGGACTCCCGGAATCTTTATCTCGCCGTTCGCAATGAGGATGCTTATTATGGTAAGGGGCAGGATTATGGATGCCGCCACCCCCAGTGCGATCATTGTCGAGCCGAGCCTCCTTGTTATGAACAGGGCCTTGAGCATTATCCCGAAAATGATCAGCATCGGCCCGAGATAATAGGCAAAGAACGTCAGGAAAACCTTTATCACCACCAGGTTCATCACCGCCTGCTGGTAAAGATTGACCTTTTCGCCTGGCTCTATCATGTCTATCCTGTTTATGAACGAGAAGTCATAGCTGTAGCCTACGTCTATTCCGGCCCATCCGGCGCTGCCCCCTGTGGTCGCTGTTTTCTTCGTGTCTGTTATTATTTTCTTCTCTATCGATATCATCTCTGTTGTTGAAGAGTCTATAAGCTTGTCAACATAGGATATTGAAGTGTCGACGATGCAGTTGCTGGGCTGGCCGCACATCAGCGGTGCAGAAAGCGCATTGTCAAGGAATATCGAAAGGGCCCCGAAAAACACTATGATCATTACATTGAAGAAAGCCTCCCTCATCTCCAGCTTGAACCCGCTTTCAAGATATGCCATCTGGAATATTTTTGCGACAAAGTAGATCATTGCATTGGCGATCAGCGAAATCACTATCAGGATAAGGGAAACCTTGACCCAGTTGTAGCTTTTTCCGCTCTCTGAAAAAAGGCTGGAGATGCTTTTGGACAATGTCCCTGACTCAAGCTTTTCAGTGCCTGCGCTTATGTTGAGCGTCTGGGCGCTCGCAAAGGAGACCAACAGCAGCAAAGCCAGGATTTCCCTTCTCATTCGATCATCTCAAAGACCTTCTTGAAGTTGTTCAGAAGGGAGAGCACCAGCCCAAGTATGACCGATGTCACGAAGCTGCTTATTATGGCGTATTTGCCGAGCACCATCACGCCTGTTTCCCCGTCGCAGTCCCCGAAAGGCTCGAAGCTTGCAACGCTTCCTATGCCGTTGCATATGCCCTTTATGTCCACGCTTTCGACTGCGCCGAGGAAAACCGCATAAAGGAAGGGGAATATCGTGTATCCCACAAATGAAACGAGGATGAGAAGGTCCCCTGCCTTCCTTGTCCATGGAGGAAGCCTCAGGATTATCCCAGCAAGGAAGAAATATATGAAGACGTCGTCAATGAAGAATTTGCCAATAACCAACATGAAGGACATCACATTGAACAGCGGGGAGAATATGCTGTTGAGCTCCATTTCAAGGACCGAGGCAAAGGTGTTTTTGTAGGCGTCAAGGCTTGTGGTGAATGAGGATACTGTCATTCCGCAGCTCAAAAGGCCGTCAAGGAAAGTTCCAGGGCCAAATCCAAGCCCCAGAAAGATGAAAGGCGCTGACATGACTGAGCACACAGTAAGCCAAGCCTTGTCTGCAAAGATTATCCTTGGAAGCGTTGTTGGCACTGCCGCGTCTGTCTTGTATATGACGATCCTTGAATACCCATTCTCTATTGTTTGCCTTGACTGGTCAAAAAGATAGTCGAATTCCTTTGTGTTGAAATCCTTTGTGCTTGAGATGTCGTTGATGTTTATCTTGTTTTGGATGCTGATATTCATGTGGTTCTTGAACTCGTAGGTGAACATCGAATTTATGCTTATCATGAAGACATAGGCGAAAAGTATGATCACGCATGTCACCAAAACCTGGCCCAATTCGCTCTTGGCATTCAGTATCTCCTTTTCATTCTTGGATATATACCCGTAAAGCATGTATATGGTCAGAAGCGAAATGCAGATCAGCAGAACCGTGAATATATAGGGCTTCTCCTCGTTGGCGATCTTGTTGTAGGATGTTTCGTTTATGCCCGCTTGTGCTAGGGACAGGGAAACCAGCAGGAACGCCAGCAATATTGGCCTAAAACAGCTCTTGGACACCATAAAGGAAAAACTCACCTCCGAGAAGGACAGCAATGGTTCTTATGAACCCCAAAACGCAAAGCACTAAAGACGCAAGTATGAGAATATGCGACATGTTCACTATCGTACCGTAAGTTGCCACGTCCATCCCCAGATGGACCGCATTTTCGACCCCCCCATTGTTGACCAAGTCGTTTGTCAGGTTTGCAGAGGAGATCGTATACCAGATATATAGCAGGCCTGTTGTGACAAATGTCATCAAGGTATCTGTTATCGGAAAAACCAAGCTGGTGATGATCTCAAGGATCTTTTCAAGCCAAGCGGTAAATGGTATGAACTCCATCACAACCAAGGCTATTCCCGTGGCTCCTTTAATATAGACATTGTATGCGACGTTGATTGTTCCAATCACCCCGTAGGATTTGGTGATATACCATAGGTTGTCCACTTTTCTGTTATAGTTATCAAGGAAAGCTCCGTATCCTAATTCTGAGTCATTGGGATTGAATCCTCCATTTCCAGGAAAAAGCTTGCCTATCGCGTCATTCTGCACGCCTATGAAGATGCTGCCAAGAACGTACAAAGAAATTGGATAGATTATTACCAATGCTATGCCTATGCTCACCAGGGTTGACCCTATCCTCCTCAGGTAGGGTATCGCCCTCAGGAAAAATCCAAGGGGAAGGAGCAGGGAGCAGGATATTGTAACGAAAAACCTCATTATGTTTACCATCAGGGCCTGCTGGCTGGCTATTGATGTTATTGTGCTTATGAAAGAGGCCAAGGCAGCCTCCAGCCTTCCAAAAACAGGTATGTTTGTTACTGATCCTGTAGAGGCACCTAGCCTGAAGCCGTGCGGCAATTCCTCATTTAATGAAACCGAGGAGCTGGATGACTCCAATTGCGAAACATCGGCGTAGAAAGGCACTGTCCTCTCTGCAACCGTAGTTATGTTGATTATGTTGTTCTCATACAATGTGGTTATCTCTGATATCAGCTCGCCGTTGGTTGCCTTTCCGCTTATCACTGAAAACAGGCTGTTTATCGAGAGAATCAATCCTATAACCATTGCAAAAAGGAAGATGTTAATCAGCGTTGACTTTATCTCGCCTATTGCCCCTGATTTTCCCCTTTCATCACTGCTGGCTATTGCAATGTAATATGCAAGCACTGCCAGGATCATCCCTATCATTGATCCCACTGCAACTATTGAGGACATTGAGGTAAGATGGTCTGTTACTGCGCCGTTTATTGTCCAGGAAGGCGACGCTGTATTGGAAACGCAGCAAAGCGCAAACAGAAGCATGGCTAGGATAGGCAGACGCGCATTCATCGATAATAGATCGGATAGAGCCTTTTTATAGATATCCGTTTTTTCATTCGGAGATTACTACAATTATCCATCATAAAAAACACAAATTTTGAAGATGAAAAAATATCAAGCATAACGTTAAAAACCAAAATAAAAATAATATCCTTATGTTCCTCACTGATGTGGATATCAAAGAGAAGATAAAGCAAGGGAAAATAAGGATAGAGCCGTTTTACGAAAAAAACATCGGCCCTGGAAGCGTTGACCTGACTTTGGACAACCGATGGTGGTTTTTCAAAGACAAGAAAGGGGAAACAATAGACCTTTCAAAGAAAGGATGGAAGGAGATTATGGAGGAAAGGAAGGCAAAGTCAATAGTCCTCAAGCCCCAGCAGATGTGCCTTGGAATAACAAAGGAGAGGATAACCCTGGCTGACAACATTGTCGGCTTTCTTGAAGGAAGGAGCAGGTACGCAAGGATGGGGCTGTCCATCCATATAACATCTTCCTTTGTACAGCCCGGAGTGAGCAACCACCAGGTTCTTGAGATACTCAACAACTCCCATTACAACTACAAGATTTACGAGGGAATGAAGATAACGCACATCGTTTTTGCGATGGCAAAGTCAAAGACATCCAAGCCATACAGGAAATTTGGCCAGATAGCAAAGGGGCAATGAACATGAAATCCTTACTGATGATAATGGACGGGATAGGGGACATAAGGGACGGAAACAGGCCTACTCCGCTGGAAGCTGCAAGGAAGCCCAATATTGACAGGTTGGCAAAGGAAGGCTCCTTGGGATTGATGCATACCTTGGGAAGGGGAGTCAAGCCAGGAAGCGACACCGCCCATCTTGCCATTTTCGGATATGATATTTTCTCAGAGTATCCTGGAAGGGGCCCATTTGAGGCTTTGGGAACAGAGGGGATCCATCTTATGCCAGGGGACATCGCATTCAGGGCAAATTTCGCAACAGTTGACAAAAAAATGAAGATAACTGACAGGAGGGCTGGAAGGATTGAGAGCGCTTCTGCAAAGAAGCTGGAAAAATACATCAATGGAATGGAGATAGAGAAGACAAAGGTAATATTCAAGCAGACAACTGAGCACAGGGGAGTCCTTGTCTTAAGAGGGGACAGATTAAGCGGAAGGGTTTCAGACACTGATCCCCATGAAACAGGGGCAATGATAAAATCATCAGAGCATCTTGACACAAGCGCAGAGGCAAAGAAAACTGCAAGGATAATGAACATCCTTACAAATGAGGTTCACAAGAAATTAAGCAATGCGCCTGAAAACCTTGAAAGGATCAAGAAAGGACTGCATCCTGCCAACATGATATTGTGCAGGGGAGGCGGGGAATACTTCAAGGTGGAAAAATTTGAGGACAGGCACGGGATAAAGGCCGCATGCGTCGCAGGAGGATCGCTGTACAAGGGAGTCGCGGCATTCATAGGGATGGATGTTGTTCATGTCAGCGGAGCGACTGGAGACAGGTATTCTGATTATTTCAGCAAGGCAAGGGCTGCAGTGCAGGCCTCAAAGGACCATGACCTTGTTTTCCTGCATGTCAAGGCAGGGGACAGCTTCGGCCATGACGGAGACCATGACGGGAAAAAGTCAACAATAGAGAAGGTTGACAAGGACATCATTCCCATGGTTTCCGACAATTTCGACCTTATTGTCATAACCGCTGACCACAGCACGCCATGCATGATCAAGGGGCATAGCGGGCATCCTGTTCCTATCCTGGCTTATGGGAAGCTGGTGAGGAAGGATGGTTGCGTTAACTTCAACGAATACGAGGCGGCAAAAGGATCGATAGGCCAGATAGTCGGGGAAGATTTGATGCAGCTGATGCTGAACTGGATGGACAAGAATAACAAGATCGGGGAATAAAATGAAAAATTAAAGAGTTATTCCCTTATTGCGAAGTCACTGGTGTCGAAATGCTCATTATTGCCTTTCTTAGAGGGGCATCCTGCAGGTCATTCGCAAGCTTGTAATAAATCAAAATTACTCCTTCAAACTGTTGTTTCGGATTGCCCTGCGCCAATGATCCTGTTGAATCATAGCAAGTCACTGCATTTCCCGAATATGAGGATCCTGGAACGACTTCTTTTGAGGAGATCCCCCCTTTTCCATTGAATAGGTTTATGTTGGAAGGCTCCGCCCCCTTGACGCACAGGACTCTGCTTATCTTTATCGAGTCTGCCATCCCGTTCTGGAATTTGAATGCTATGTTCACATTCTTGCTGCTGTCAACAGACACAATCGGGTTAGCGTTTCCGCATGTGAATCCCTGAGGGGTCACCAGGCACTTCTCCACGCTTGACATGCCTGCATTAGTTAACAGAAGGATCGGCAAAATGAAGAGTATGAAAACAACGGCTACTGCAAGCATCAGGAACGCCAAAGCGATCAAAATTATTATTTTCAATGTATTATCCATACGAATAGTTTTATATCAAGAATATAAAAAGTTATCTCTCCTTGGGGCTATGGGGAATAAAAAGAAGGAAAATAAAAAAAATAAAGGATAATCCCCTTTATCCTGACACTGTTGTCGAAATGCTCATTATTGCCTTTCTAAATATATCAGTTCCGCCGATGTCATTGTCCAATTTGTAGTAGACAAGGACAACTCCTGTGAACGGCTGGTTTGCATTGCTAGTCAGTTTTGTGCCGTCTGTCTTCAGGCAAGGTATTGTATCCTCATATGAAGATCCTGGAAGCACTGTTCCCGCTTCTGTACTGGCAGGCTTTGAAACAGTAAATCCGCTAACGCTTGCCGGTTCAGATCCTTGTATGCAGAGCATATGGTCTATTATCACTGATCCGGAAAGCCCGTTCTGAAGCCTGAAGGCTATGTTGACGTTCTTGTTGCTATCAACAGAAACTATCGGGTTCGCGTTTCCGCATGTGAATCCCTGAGGGGTTACCAAGCACTTTTCCACCCTTGACATGTTTGTGAACAGCAGCAGTAAAATCCCTAGAACTATCACTATCACCAATATGGCCCATCCGTACGTCATCAGGTACTCAAGAGCCGCCTGTCCTTTTTTGTTTCCTTTCATCTTTTACACCCTTATAACTGTCATATCCCGAAACCCGTGAATAGGGTCGATACCAGGCTCATGCCTGCAAAGAAAATCAAATACGCGATTATCACCATGAAGATGAAAAACTTTATCCCGTCGTTCTCATTCCCGGTGTATGCCGCGCCTATTATGTACGCTGTTATGAAATTGGTTATGAATATCGTTATCAGCGAGAAATAATAGAACTCCATCGGGGAGATGGGCGGCTTTCCAAGGTAGAAATTTCCAATGAATGAGCCCTGCGCCATCTGCGATGTTGATCCTGAAGTGTCGACCATGGAGAACGCGGTTGTCAGCGTCTCAACCAATTTGTTTGAGACTGCAAGCAGGAAAGGCACTCCGAACGCTGCTGCGAAAAACAGGAATATGACATAGACAATGAGCATCGCCCTTATGTCCTTCCTGACTATCATGACTTCCCTCATCTCCTCGCTCAGCTTCTCAAGCACAACCCCCACTTCGGCTCCGCTTGAGATTGCCTGCTTCAGAATCTCGATGAACCTCTTGAAAAGCTTTGATCCGAACCTGTTGGCCAAATCATCAAGCGCGTCATTGAGGGTTTTTCCCGAATAGGATTCCTTTATTGCCCTCCTCACTTCCTCTGCAAGTATGCCGAACTCAGGCTTTGCAGAATTCCATAAGGCCTGGTCAACCGGCATCCCTCCCCTTACGTTGGAGGAGACCATTGAAAGGAACTCCGGAAGCACGTTCTCTATCGCGCTCCTTCTTGCGTCGGCCTTGAACGTGTAGTATGTGAATATCATGGTCCATGAGAAGAAAACCACGACTGCGGAAAACACCAATGCCACTACTGGCATCATCAGCGAGTAATTCTTGACAGTCATGCTGAATGCCAGGTCCTTGACGAACTGGTTCAGCGGATTTCCGCTGGGGAAGAAGCAAAGCACCAGTGCTATTATGAACACCATTGCAAGGATCACTGCGATAAGCCCTATGAAATAGGCTCCGGGATATTCGCTCCCTGCCTCGTTCATCATCGTGTCTGCCTTCTTCTCTATAGACTTCGGGAACTGCTTTCCTAAATGTAGTAATGGTTGAAACATCATGATCACCCTAAAAATGCATACTTCGGCCTTGAGCTTTTCACGAAAGCCAGGAACATGTACTGCACTAGACCCAGCACCAGCGCAACAAGCACCATGTATATCAGCGGGATCTGTATATTCTTTCCAACAAAGGAAAGCAATATCATTACGAATACCATTCCCAATGAGGGAAATATGACTGCAATCATGAGATAGAACATTATCATCGGGTTGAGCTTCTGGCCGTATTCCTTC
>JAPLWW010000103.1 GCA_026396375.1 Microcaldota archaeon
GAGATGGTCAGGAGCTACGCGAAATATGAGAAAAGCGTGATGGAGGAAATAACAAAAATGAGGTCTCAGCTGGCATCTGCGCAGACCCCGAGCCAGAAGGCGCTTGCAAACGAGCAGCTAAGCTCTGTCTTAAGGTCTATAATGGTCACTGTTGAAAATTACCCTAATCTTAAGGCAAGCAGCAACTTCATTGAGCTACAGAAGGCCCTTACAGCCATAGAGAACCAGATAGCAGACAGGAGGGAATTCTACAACGACTCGGTATTGCTTTACAACACGAAGATAAAGATGCTTCCTGATGTGCTTTTTGCATCAATCATGGGATTCAGGGAAAAGGAATACTTCAAGGTCAGCGAAGAGGACAAGAAGCTGGTTGACACGAAGATTGATGTGTGATGGTCAAAGTATGGAAAATATCGGATTGATTCTGATTTTCATAGGAGGGGCTGTGCTGACAGTTGGAGATGTAGTGATGAAGAAGTGGGTGCAGAATGATAACCTTTACCTGTATGTGCTGGGCCTTGCCATCTACATGGTCGGGCTGAACTTCCTTGCATACTCCTTCAAGTTCAAGAATATCGCAGTAGCCTCGATGATCTTTGTCATATTCAATGTCATGACGCTCACCGCTGTAAGCTGGCTTTATTTCAAGGAGGGGCTTTCCGCGATGCAGATAGGGGGGATACTTCTTGGCATTGCAGCCGTAGCCATGCTTGAGCTTTCAAAATAGCCTCATCAGCCAACTGTGATAAGGCATCGATTTCCTAATCCACCCTGCTGGCATTGGTTATCCTGATCCATAACTCTGACATGGCCGCCCCGCGGGCTGCCTGAATAATCTGAATGGTGTATATCTTGCCATTGGCTGTGAAAACAGCATTTTGCCCTTCATCCGCCAATTTGGTCGCCAATACGCTTCCGTTTTTGTCAATAAGCTCCAATTTGGCTGAGAAAGGAGGGACATTATCGAACCCTGCAAACCTGATAGAAACCCCGTTTATTGCCATGGTCTGACCCTGGAAAAGGACGGTTCCCACATCTGCTGGTTTTTTATCTGAATTGTCCACGGCAATTTTTGCCCATATCCCTGACAGAGTATGCCCACATACACATCAAGGCACTTTATCTCATATGCTTTCCCCTCTATTAAAATCACTGCGCTATCCAGTTTTTTGATTTTCAGGCTGTCAACCCTGTTTCCTTTCCCATCTGAAACAGCAAGAAGCGCATAATCCAGCCCATCTGGCGAAGACTGGACATCGCCGAGCATAATGCTTGAATTGCCGACCTGGATTGTTTGGCCTTGCGACAAATTCTTCTCAATGGGTAAAACGGCCTTTGGCTGGGTGACTGGCGGGGCAACGCTTGTGTTTTTCACTGTCTCGTTACCGGAAACATGCGGCGTGGCATTGATGGCATTGGATCCCTGCTGCGATCCAGGCGCCTGCTGGTCGCTTGCAGGAGAGCCTATCTGGTCCAAGCACCCGAAAAGAAGAATGGTCGCCACCAACATAGCCAATAGAATATATTTTCCCATGGATTACTGATGGCATCACAACCTTAATAAGGTTTTTGGCCTGGCCGAATCAAACGGTTGCCAAGCCAAGGTTGACTGCATGGATGTAGCGGCCTATGCTTTTCTGGGTGATGTCCTCAGGGCTTACAACAACGACGCTGACCCCCATCTTGCCAAGCTCGGACTTGATGTCATCGATCTCCATTGCCATCTTTTCCTCAACAGCCCTTGCGATGTTCTTGCTTACAGGATCCTGCTTTGCATAGGGGTCAAACCAGGGCTCGAAAGGGGAAATCACCATGACTGCATGGCCGTGCGCAACAACAAGCCTTATGGCCTCAACGATGTTCCTGTTTTTCGTAATGTCAGTAAAGAGAATGATGATGCTCCTCTTGATGTGGATATCCGTTAATCTTTCAAATGAGGAGATATAGTCTGTTTCTCCCTTTATCTCTGATTTTGAGAACAGGTCAAGCATCCTGTAGAACTGGACCCTTGAATCGCTGGGCTTAAGGTAATCCTTGACATTGTCTGAAAATGTGGAACAGCCCACAAGGTCCCCTCTTTTCAGGGCTATGTATGAAAGCAGAACAGAGGTGTTGACTGCGGCGTCTGCCATTGTCCTACCGGCTCCGGTGTCCATCCCCTGGCTCAGGTCAACGACAAGCATCACCCTCTGCTTCTTCTCGCTTTGGAAGGTCCTTACCATCACCTTGTCTGTCCTTGCAGTTGCCTTCCAGTCGATGAAGCGGAGCTCGTCCCCTGGAACATAATCCCTAAGGTTCACAAATTCCGTGCCAGTGCCTTTTTCATGGCCTTTCCTCATGCCATGAGTTTGAACTGTGCTCCTTCTTTTCAGGGCAAGGTCAAACTTCTTGACTTCGCTAAGATCTGGATAAACAAAAAGCTCGCTATGGCTCTCCAACTCCCTTGCGAATGAAAAAAGGCCAAGGGGATCGTCAATGACAAGGGAGACCGGGCCTATCCTTGAAAGCCCGTAGTCCTCTGCCTTGATAATATAATCAAATTTTATTTCCCCTTTTCCCGATCCAGAGGTCTTGCCTTCAGGAATCAGTGAGGGAGAGAAGCTTTCTTTGGCATTGATATGGAAGCTTGGGTCAAATGACAATGATGTTGCTCCTGGGATGGAGGAGCCTGCGGCTATCTTGCTCCTATCAATCTTCCTTTCGCACTTTATCTCAAGCTCCTGCGCGGCCTTCCTGCCATAGAAATATGATGCAATGAAAACAAATAGCATGGCTGAGCCAAGCAAGGAAAGGTATGGCGCGCCAAAGAGTATGCCAATAAGCATCATTGAGGCAATGCAAGCAAGGAACAGGATGCCGTTTAATTTCATAGGATCAGACTTTTGGGACTGGAACTGTCTCAAGTATCTTCCTTATTATCAGGTCAACGGTTATGCCTGAAAGCTCAGACTCTGTCTTGAGTATGATCCTGTGCCTCAATACAGGATAGGCCATTTCCTTGACATCGTCAGGGATGACGTAGGGCCTATTGGCAAGAAGGGCCTTGACCCTTGCTGCCTTAAGGAACGCTATTGACGCGCGCGGGCTTGCACCAAGCTGGATCTCCTCCCTTTGCCTTGTGGCAGTGACAATGTCTGTTATGTATTCCAGGATAGGCTCGGTGACTTTCACTGTTTTTGCCATTTCCTTGAGGGCCATTATCTCCTTTGCAGCCAGAACAGGTGAAACCTTTGCTGACTCTATATTCTTGAGCCTGAGGATGCTCATCTCATCCTCCTTTGTGGGATAATCCAAAATCAGCTTGAATATGAACCTGTCCATCTGCGCCTCAGGCAAAGGATAGGTCCCTTCCATCTCAATGGGGTTTTCCGTTGCTATAACAATGAAGGGATAAGACATTGGGTATGTGAGCTTGTCTATGGTTACCTGCTTTTCCTGCATGCATTCCAGAAGCGCGGACTGGGTCTTTGGAGGGGACCTGTTTATCTCATCAGCCAAAAGTATGTTGGTGAATATCGGGCCCTGCCTTAGAACAAACTTCTTTTTCTCGTCAATCATCATTGTTCCCAAAATATCCG
This sequence comes from Microcaldota archaeon, assembly GCA_026396375.1. Lineage (GTDB taxonomy): Archaea > Micrarchaeota > Micrarchaeia > Anstonellales > J096 > JAPLWW01. The sequence continues at coordinate 3,582 of JAPLWW010000103.1, forward strand.
CAGGCAATAGATCAGGGGTGAACTGCACCCTCTTGAAGTCGCATGCCAATGAGCTGGCAATCGCATTGGCCATCTTGGTCTTTGCTATCCCAGGAACTCCCTCAAGAAGCACATGGCCGTCGCACAAAATGGCAATCATGATATTCTCCACAACATCCTTTTTGCCCATGACAACGTTGCTGACCTCAGCAAGAACAGAATCCACCTTTTCCTTTGCGTCTACCGCGTTTTTGGTTTCCATTTTTCCGCCCCCAATTCCTTTATGCACACCATGAGGTTGTTGCACAATACCTGGCTTTCATCGAATGAATTCAAGACATGCTTCCCATTTTCTATCTCTTCGCACCTGTTTAAAAGCTTTTCAAGGAACGCCGAATCCAGCGAAGGAACGTCCTTTGCGACCCATGCCGCAAGCTTGGCATTGGTTATCCCTTCCCTTTCAAAAGGGTCAACGTGCCTCATCAATATTGACCTCAGCCTTTGGTATATTATTATCACCATCCATGCATACGGCTCGTTCCTGACAAGGATCTGGGAGGAGATGTCCTGCACAAGGCTTTGGTATCTCCTGTTTTTCCCGGCAGGCTTCTTTTCCCTTCTGGCAAAAAACCATAATGCTCCGGCTATGATTATCAAAGAAATAACGATTGGCATCAGCGTCTGGGGCATAGATAGGCTTTTTAGGGATTTCAATGAAGCGTCGGTCATTGACTCCAATGCCCCTTGCTTATGGCTTTCGTCAAAGATTATCATCGCATTTCCCTTGTTGGCATCCTCCAATAGATATTCGGCAAACGCGGAATTGTCCTCCATCCAGATAAGGTCGTTGCTCACTGCATTGGGATCCCCAATCAGCATCAAGGTTCCGTTGCCTATCTTCATCTTCAAGCCAAGGGCGAATATGCCACCGGTGTCATTGTCGTCTATTGCCATGTTGCCGTTGGAATCAATCCAGCTGTCAGCAGAAGTCTCAAGGATCGCATCAGCCAAAATTGAAGTCCTGTTGATCGCGCTTGGGAATTTTGTCGCGACAAATCCGCTTTGCCAGCTCAGGTTGAATGAAGCGACAGGGAAGTCCTCCCTTTTGATGAACCTGATCTTGTCTATAACAGTGGCATTGATGAAATTTATGCCGAATGATTTTGCCAGGCTCCCTTCCTGCGCATTCTCAAAAAGGATTAGGGAACCACCGTTCCTCACAAACGACTTTATCTGGTTGGCCTCTGAGTTGCTGTAGGGCTTCTGCGCGCCTATTATGACCAGTGTGCTTTTTTTGTCCAAAGAATTGAAAGAGCTGAAGTCATACATCACGCGCATTGGATGGGATTTTGACGCCAAACTATAGAAATAGGAGTAGCCCCTGTATTCATCGGAAAAGGCAGACGTTTCCGGGGCATTTGAATATGGCTGGACTGCTGACGCAAGCAAAAAGACCAATGAAAGAATGGAAACCAGGATAAGAATGGATATGAAAGCATGGTTGGCAGCAAAGCCGGCTATTGACCTGAAAGACCTTCTGAAAAGCTCAAGGATGGAATCAAAAAACAACCCTATGTTCATGTCAATTGCCCCTTAGCTTTTCCAGCGCAGTTACAAAATCATTGAACTGCCCATCAGTGACCTTTTCCCCGTATTCGCTGTCCTCAAATATGAATACTATGCCCCTCAGCAGGCCTGTTTTTTCGCTTTTGAAAAGATCCTCTGCTTTCTTTTGCTCAGCTGCCTGATTGGTGAACTCCCTTGCTGTCAATGAAGGCCTGTTTGAAATGGATAAAACATATGCGATGTAGTCTGCAAGCTCGTTGTACCCATAAATGACTGCCTCGCCTTTCTTTCCCTCCTGCCCCATTATTTTGACTTTGGCAATGACCTTGTCTATGTCCACCCATCTCCTTATCTCCGCCTTTTCAAGCTCCTTTTGCTTTTGCATTGGAAGGGAAATGGCCTTTCCCTTAAGCAGATAGAAAATGCCGACCAGCGCAAGCGCAACAGCAGCGATTATCAGCATCAGCCAAGGGGGCGCTGCCGATATTGCCGAGCTTATTGAGCTTATTATCTTGCTGGGGATATCCTCCTTTGCAGTTTTTTCAAGCTCCTGCTTTTTCTTCTGCTCATCTGCTATGCTTTTCTCAGTCCAGTTTGCCTTCTGGGTCTGGTTGGAAATCTTGCTTTGGTTGCTGGTTTGGTTGGAGCTGGTCCAGTTTTTCGATGTTTGGTTGTATCTGCTTGAGTTAAGCTGGGAATAGTTCAGGCCTGAATAATTGTAGCTGGTTCTGTTTGCAGAGCTTGACCAGTTGAATTTGCTGGAATTGAAATTATTCTGGTTTGAGAGGTTCATGCCCTTCTGGCCTGATTGGCCTGACTGGTTCAGCTTGTTCACCTCGTTTTTCTGGCTCTGGCTCATTTCAGACTGCGTGCGCTTATCCAGGCTAAACTGCAGGTCAAGCGTTGTCTTGCCTATTGATGACCAGTCTATGTTAAGCTCTTGGTCTCCTGTTTGGTTTCCAGTCTTGTTCTGCTTTGTTTCGTTGGAGGTTCCTGTTGCGTCTATAGGTATCCATCCATAAGGAGGGATGTAAACCTCAGTCCAGGCATGGGCATAGGTTCCGAATATTATTGTGTAGTTCCCTGCTTCTAACCCTCCTGCATAGCCTGTGTCAACCCTGGCAGGTATACCCTGGGCCCTGAGAAGGACCGCGAAAAGCGTCGCATAATGGCCGCAGATTCCCTGCCTGTGGATGTATGTCCAAAGCGCAATGTCGTCATTTGGCCCAGGAAGGCCGTCTTCGCCCCAGCTTAGGTTGTAGTTGACCCAGTCCCTGACAAAGTTCCTTGTCTTCAATGCCTGCTTCATCATGTCCAATGAAGAATTAGTGAGATTCAAGGCAACCTGCCTAAGCTCTGCTGGGAAATTTGCAGGAAGCGCTGTGTTTAGCCTGTAGATGTCCTGGGGAATGTCAGATTTGCTTCCGATCCTGCCTTGCGGGGCAATATTGTAAAGGCTTGAGTTATATGTGAAATATACGTCATTTTGAGGATCGATTGAAAGCGTATGGTCATTGTAAAGATTGCTGGTTATGGAGTAATTTGCCGAGTCGTTTAGGATGAATGTTGATTCTATGACATCAGAGCCTGGGTTAGGTGGCTTTACCAAGGCTATGCTGTTGTTTCCAGGATGGACTGCGCGGTAAACCTGGAACTGCATTGACGTTGAGCCTAGAGGGGCCTTTGACCAGCTTCCGTTGTTGCTTGTCGACCAGCCGCTTCCTGTATATACATCATAAGTCCAGTCCTTCCAGTAGACCCTTGGCACTGAAGGCGTAATGATGTAAAGGATATACAATGTCGGGGCGCTGGGGCTGCTGCCAAACATGTCGCCCTGGATGCTGCCTCCGCTATCAGAAGGCGGCGGGGTCCTGATGTCCGGATAAAAGAAAGGATTGTAGCTGTTGAACGGGTCATTGGCTGAGATGTTCTGCTGGGCAAGCATCAGTGATGAGAATAATAAAACCATAAGAAAGTGCAGAAGCTTGCCCATGATTTGCTTTTACTGGCAATGTTTAAAAATCATCCATGGGATAGAAAAGCCATGAGGAATTCTTTCATTGTCCTTGCGCTCATTTTGGTGATTATTGCGCCTTCGTTTGCTATCCAGAATGACACTGAAACATTCAGGGATGGCTTTGACAACGGGAATGCTAACCATTGGCAGGTCATACAATGGAGCAGCAGAAACCAGCCAGGATCCTGGGACATGAACGGAGGAACCCTTAATGTAAAGACGATAGATTATGCTGGCGGCATGGGCCTAGCCCCTGACTTTGTGATGAATGAAAGCGATTACACCATCGAGGCTGATGTGATGGTCACAAGAAGCCAAATAGACGGATCGGCCGGAGGGGGGCCAAACGGAATTATCTTCATCGGCATTATGAATGAAGGAACCAATGCGGGATATACGGTTGGCCTGTCTCCATATCCAGATTCCAACCCTGATCTTTTTGAAAAAATAGACACTGCCTGCATTGCCACGATAGACACTAACCAAGAGCACCCTGTAGACAGGGTCTGCTCCCCTGTCCCTACGCAAAACCAGCTGAACACATGGTACCACCTGAAGTTCGAGAAAAACGGCTCAACAGTGAGAGGATATCGCAACAGCAAGCTCATAGTGCAGCAGGACATAGGGTCTGCAAATGCCAAAACAAGGCCTGCGATATTCTTTTTTGAAGGAGAGTTTAAAGTGGATAATTTCACTGTGAATGCCAAAAAGACGCCAGAGCTTGAGGTGGTTGACGAGAAGCTCAACGCGCCAGCGACCATATCGCAGGATAATGTATTCACGGCCAACGCAACCATAAGGAACAGGGGCACTGTCAATGTAACAGGATTCAATGTCACATTCTACTCAAGGATAAATGGAATTGAGAAGGCAGAATGCATTAAGCGCATTGAAAAGCTCAGTAACGGAAGCTCAGTAGGGGTATCATGCAGCATCAATGCCACTGATCCTGGCTTTTTGGACCTCAGCATTTCTGCAGATTCAGGCAATGAAATTATTGAAAACGACAAATCAGACAATTCCGCAACCGCAAGGGTTGTTGTTACTCCTAAACTAGACAGTTCGATATGGCTGATTGTGGGGGCAGCTGTAGTAATATTAATCTTGATTGGATTGGGAGTGCTGTTTATCATATACAAGGCACTGACCCACAAGGCCCCTTCAGGAAACCAGACTGTCAAGTGCAAGAGATGCGGCATGATGCTTTCCCAGGACGTGAAGACATGCCCAGTATGCGGTGAAGTGATTGAATAGGATTGCGACTGCTGCCGTTATACTAATCTGCATGATATCCGCCATTGGATTTTCAATAGCAATGACTGACAATATGATTGCGATTGCTGCCGTTGTTTTGGCAGCCCTGCTGATACCTGTTGCATGGTTTCTCGGGGCTGTTCCTGCTGTTGTTTCAGTCATTGCCTACATCATATTTGTTTTTGCAGGGAACATCCAGTTTTCCCCTTTGCAGATGGCATATTTTTCCATGCTTAGCCTGATGCCTTTCTGTGTTGCGCTTTCATCCTCATTGGCAAAAAGGGCCTATTTCCCTGCGTTGCTTGCAGCTGTTCCGGGAATATTGCTTGCAACCTTTTACGCTGTGTTTGACAGGGGAATATTCATGGCAATAGATTTCATGAGCCCGGTCTTTGTTGTCTTGTTCTCTTTGCTGATCATGACGCCATTGGTCATACTGATAATGTGGCTGACAAGGAAAAAAGCCAATTGACGATGCTATTGCGCCAAGGCGCGCCCTCAACACATCCTCTTTGGAGATCTCTTTTTTCCATTTCACTTCCAGGGCAACCTCGCATCTCTTGAACTTCATGAGGCATCCGTCAATGTCATAGTCCTTTTCAACTGCAACCGCTTCCAGCAATCCGAGTTTCCTGGCCAAAAAAGAGCGGATGCACCTTTCGACGATCTTTGGGAAAAAGGACTCAAACAAGGCCGTAAAATGCGATTTATTGAGCTCTGTCTCACCAAGGTTGTATTTTTCATCGGCATAATAGAACATTTCTATGAGCGGCGAGACGTGCTCATAAGCATAGGTCTTCCTGTTCAAGACAGGAATCCGCCTTATGAGGCCTATCTCCACCAGATTCTGCAAGTACGGCTGGATGCCGCCTGGATTGTCCTTCGGGATGAGCTTTCTGGAAAACAGGAAGGAAGAAATCTCAGTGGAAATTCTTTTTCCTGAAGCAATAGCCTGGAGGATGCCGGCATATACATTCGTGAGAACCCGCTCTTCCTCATTGAAGGTTTCGCCAACAAGAGCCGGGACAAGGAATTTGGATGTGGAAAGCGAGACTAGACATAATTCGCCAGAGGACATGCCTGATTTGAAATAATCAATGAGGATGGGCTCGCTCATAAGGATACAGAGCTCGACAAGCTGTTTCCAGTCTGTGCTTTTTGGCAGCGCTTTTGCCGCGTCCTCTATTCTTATCAAACCGATCGGGAATTCAGCGAAAAGCCCCAATAGAGGAGATTTCCTGGCTATCAGATCCTTGGACAGATGAAAAGTGGAGGAGATCAAAATCAGCTGCCCATTCTTTTCCCTATAGTGCAGATAGTCGGTAAAATCTGGGCCAAGGCGATGGAATTCGTCCACGGCTACGGTTTTCCCCTCATTCAGCATGTGCCCAAGGAGCTCTACGAACGTTTCATATGTGATGATTTTTTCGCTGCTTCGGACGATTATCGTCCTGTCACTCTTCACGAAGAAGTATTCGTCCTGTTTCAGGAAGGTGCGGACAAGGAAGGTTTTGCCGGTTTTTCTTCTGCCGTAGACCAAAATCCATTTATTTATCTTTTCAAGGGCCTTCGTTTCTTCTCTTGGTATAATCATGATTATTATAACCATGGTTATACTTAAAAAGCTTGCGGTGTTGTTATTGTAAGAGGCTGTTATTGCGCCAGGGCGCATCCTCCATTGTCGCAGTAGCAGGCATAGGGTATGCCGATCTCCTTTGGAGCTCTTTCATAGGGAGTCCAGCCTGAAGGGGCATCTTTGCAGTTGAATGAGCCTTTCTCATTGTCATGCGCGCAGCCAAAGCAGCTTATCGCTGTGCCGTTTGTCATCAAAGAGCAGTTGCATTCCTTGACGCAGGATCCTCCTGCATCAGGATAAGTGGCTCCAAGCTTACAGGCCAGGCCTTCCTTGCATGGGATTCCCGCTATGCCTCCGCAGAATTGGCCTTCTGACCTTGGCTGAATGCCGGTGGTGATGTTCAGTGGCGTTATTTCGCATTCTCCCCTGAACAAGGCCCATTCCTCGCATTCTGTATAATTTTCCTTGTAGCATACGCCGTACTGGCTTCCGTTCTCATCAGTCCTTATCGAATAATTGTATCCCTTGTCTATGCAGTTCTTTGCAGCAGGGTTTGCCATCCCATTGCTTCCCTGCTTTGAGCATTGGATTGAGGGCATCAGGCATTTCGGGGTGCTGTAATAGCATTTCGGGTTGCAGGTGTCTCCTTCCTGGACATAGCCCTGCAGACAGGTGCATAAAAGATCAGTTGAACAGTTCTCCTCCCAGACCCTTATGCATTTCTGCTTTGCATCGCACCAGGAATAGCCTGCGGATCCCTTGCATCCGTGCTCATCGCTGTCATTGCCAACGAGTTGAGGACATGGGGCGAATTCGCAATTGGGCCCTGTCCTTCCGACCGCGCTGCCGTCAGGGCATAGCTTTGCCTCTGCCGTGCATGCTGTGTTGTTGTTTTGCCCTGATATGCATCCTGAAAGAATTATAGAAGACACTACCAAAACCGCAAATGCCAAAAAAGCCTTTTTCGCTTCCATGGTTTGCTATTGGAAAGCCCATTTTAAAGAATATTGCATTTGCTTAGCTTTTTGCCTAATGATTCTTTGCGACAAAAGTGATGATGTCCCCGTCCTTCAGCCTGTGGTCCAGCCCAACCCTCTGGCCTGAGAACTTGGCTGAAGGCCCCCAGATTAAACTATATTTCAGGTTGCTTGCGATTTCCCGATGTATCTTCCTTGCGGCTTCTCCCACTGTGCAATCTGCCTTCATCATAAGGGGCTTGTCCATATCCGGCTTTCCTCCCAAAGGCTTCATGTAAAGCCTTATGAAATTCATGCTCTTGAACAGCTTTTCCTTCAGCTCCTCACTCCCTTTCTGGTCTGTTGCTGAGACAAAGACAGCGTCCTTGAACTTCTCCCTAAGCTCCTTCCTTGTCTTGTCATCAGCAAGGTCTATCTTGTTTATGCAGACTACCATCTTCTTGTATGTCCTGTTTTTCTCTATTGAATCTATCAGCCTGTCAACAGTGACATCCTCCCTTATTATGACGACTGCATTGTGTATCCCGTATTCGTTGAAGACTGCGAACACTGTCTTGTTGTCTATCTTGATGTTTTTCTTTGTCTTTATTATGCTAAGGCCTCCCCTTGACCTTTTGTCTATGTTGATATCTGGAGGTGACTCATTGAGCCTTATGCCCATCCCTGTCAACTCCCTGGTTATGGTATTGAATTCCTTTTCAGCATTGTGCGGAGTCAATATTATCATGAGTATGTCTGAGCTCCTTGCAACGCCTATTATCTCCTTCCCCCTTCCCTTTCCCTCCTTGGCCCCCTCAATGATTCCCGGCAAATCCAGAATCTGGATCTCAGCTTCCTTGTAGTTCAGCATTCCTGGAATTACTGTCAATGTTGTGAATTCATATGCAGCCATCTTGCTTTTTGCGTTCGTGATGTTGTTCAGTATCGTTGACTTTCCGACTGAAGGGAAGCCTATCAATGCAACTGTCGCGTCACCTGACTTTGAGACGTCAAATCCCCCTCCCCCGCCTCCTGATGAGCTTTTTTCTATCAGCACCCTTCTGTACTTCGCTATCTTGGCCTTCAACAGTCCCAGATGGTATTCAGTGGCCTTGTTCTTCTGGGTGCGCAGTATCTCGTCCTCTAGCTCCTTAATCTTTTCCAAGACTCCCATTCTAACAGGGAATAGATAGCAAATGGATTAAAAAGATAGTCTAAAGCAGCCTGTTCTGCTGCTTCCTGCTTCTTGCGTCATCGATTGCCGCAAGCCAGCTTTCGCCTATTTTGTTGAAATAATTGCCGAAGGTCTTGCTCAATGAGATCTTCATTTTCCTCCTTTTCTTTGTTGCCTTGAGATCGTCTTCTATTTCCCTTTCCAATTTTATCATGCCAACGCGTCTCAATCTTGGAAGGATCCTGTTGTAGAATGTTGCCTTTGAGATTTTGTTTTCGCTGATGAACTTGGATATGTCTTCTGACCTCACTATCTGCTTCTCGAAAAGGAGATTGATGAACTTTATGGCTATTTCGTGGTAGACTGCCTGGTATTTGGAAGGGAAGATGAAGTTGGTTATCTCCTCTATCCTCCAGATGTTCCTGGACATGTTTTCATTGTCATCCTGGAATCTTCTCACTTCCTCGCTGTAGTATGCCGGGAGGTAGATGGATTCCTTTGAGGGTATCCCCCTTGAGGCGATCTTCCTTGTCTCCTGTTCTTCTGCCACGATATTCTAGTCATTCCAAAGGAATTTAAAGCTAAGGCTGACAATATTAATTCATGAAATTCCTAAGCAAAAACTGCATAGAATTGGACAGGGAACTGTCTGATCTTGACAAATTTGCATTGAAATTCATCAATACCATCAGCAAATACACGGATTATTGCATAGTCAGCGGATATGTGTCAATACTCCTTGGAAGGTCAAGGTCCAGCGAGGACATTGATGTGCTGATTCCAAAGATGGAGGAAAAGCCGTTCAGGAGTCTTGTCGATGATTTGTACAAAAGGGGTTTTTCATGCGTAAACTGCGAAAAGGACCATGCCTATGGCTATGTATCAAGCCGCATCGCAGTGAGGTTTGCAAAGAAAGGGGAAGTCATACCCAATATGGAGCTAAAGTTCGCCAAAAACAGGATAGAGAATGAAGCGATAGAGAACAGAATAAGGATAATTTCTGGAAAAAACGAGTTTTTTGTCTCAAATTTGGAGCTGCAGATAGCATTCAAGGAAAGGGTGCTGAAATCATTGAAGGACATTGAGGATGCAAAGCATCTCAGGAACATATCAAAAGGAAAATTGGACAGAAAAAGGATGAAATCATACGAGGATGAGCTTGATGGGATTTATGGAAGAAAATAGGAAGGAAAGGCTCAAGTTCGTTGACCTGTGGTCGAAGTATGTGCTCACCCATAGCGACAGGGAATGGTCAAGGCAGCAGAATGTCATCATAAACTCCTGCCTAAGAGGGGCTAGAATGACAAGGAAGGAATATTTGGATATGAAGAAGGCAGGATCATCCAAACAATGATCCAAAGCCGCTTATGGCGTTGCTCTGCTTCTCATCTATCTTTGCCTTCACGCCGTCAAACTCCTTTTCCTTTGTCATTTCCGCAACGTCCTTGAGCTTGGCATCCGCAATACTAAGGAGAGGATGCGGATTCGTATATTCTGCTTATTTTTTCATTGTATGTTTTTTCAGAGAATTTGCCTTCTTGCGTTTCCCTGATGGCATTTTTCGAAAATCTGCTCCTTAGGGAAGAATCCAAGACGATTTTCTCCATTGCCCCATATAAGGAATCAAGATAAGGTTCAGGAGGATCCATGCTGTTTTCCAAAAGGTATTTTGCATGGAGAATTTTATTTGCTCCGACAAAACCGCCATCCGGCCTGAAAGCGCGGAATGGAGATTTTATGACAATTCCCCTTATCCCGTCCTCAACCAGCTCCGGAAGCGCAAAGGAGTCTATCGTTATAACAGGCAAACCATAGGAAAATGCCTCCAGCATGACAAATCCCAATGTGTCATATTTGGATGGAAAGACCAAGCATGTTGAATCTTGGAAGAGTTCCTTGACCTTGCCATAGGATACTCCGGAATAAAAGCGGATTTGCCTGTTTTTCGAGTATTTCTCATAGATATCCTTGGGCACAGGGCCAAGGAAATTCAAGGAGATGTCATACTTTTTTGAAAGCCTGTCAAAGCAGATCAGCGTTTCCAAACCCCCCTTCGGGTAAAAATACTTGCCGATGAACAAAAAGGTTATGCCCTCTTTTTTCCTGATTTTGCCCGGGCTTTTGACTATGGGATAG
>JAPLWW010000032.1 GCA_026396375.1 Microcaldota archaeon
TTGTGATCTTCGCAGGCAACGTTTCAACAGATCCTTCCAAACAGGATCTCCAGACCTTCTATTTCGAGCCGATAAGCAAACTGGGAATGAATGTCTACAGGTGCGACTCCACATTTTTCATTGAGCCCCTGGAAAAAATGATGTACAGCAGGGATTCCTACGGTGTCCTTGCGTTCGAGGGAAGGGATGCGACCCTTGCGATTTTGCAGGGAACTGAATTCAGGATCGTTGACAAGATACACAACACAGCCCATGCCAAGGTAAGGAAAGGAGGCCAATCAGCCAGGCGATATGAAAGATTGATTGAGGAAAGCAACGAATACTATTACAAGAGGGTTGGGGAGGCTATGGACCAGCTTTTCCTGAACAAGGTCAAGGGAGTGCTTGTCGGAGGCCCTGGGCCGATGAAGGAGTATTTCCTCAACGAAAAGACATTCAACTACCAGATAAAGATAATCGGCGTTGTTGACACCGGCTATGTTGACGAGCAGGGCATAAGGGAGATCATCGAGAAAAGCGGGGACCTGATAAAGGACCAGGAGGCGATAAAGGAAAAAAGGCTTTTCGAGAGCTTCATGAAGATGGTCATAAAGACGGAAAAGGCGGTCTATGGATTGGACCAGGTCATGGAGGTCATAAACTCCAAAAGGGCAGAGCTTGTGCTTGTCTCCGAGGATGCCCCGTTCCTGGTGGTCCATTTCAAGTGCCCGTCATGCGATTCGGAATTATCCAAGATCTACAAGAAGGGCCAGGAGGAAAAAACAATAAAGTGCGGGAAGTGCAGCTCAACGATGAACACCATTGATGTCGCTCCAATCGCGGAATACATCATCGACCTTTGCAGGAAATTGAACATCAAGGTGGAGATATTGAGCGCCACCAGCGCGCCGGGCGAGCAGTTCCTCAACGGGTTCGGGGGAATAGGCGCACTGCTGAAGTATTAGTTAATCCTCTCTCATATTGGTCAATGCAACCTCAAGGATATGCCCTATCCCTTCCTTGTCTTGCTTATTCACATAATAATCCAGATTCTTCAGCCAGCTTCCGCTGCCTTTGAACAATTCAGAATTCTTTGCATCCTCCTTGGCAAGGATTTCCCTTATCCTTCCAAAAAATTGCAATTCAGACCCGTCTCCGAGCATTTTGAGGTAAACAGTTCCCGCAATTGCAGGATTGTGGATCTTCACTGCATATTCCAGGGCCAGCCTTCCCCTCATTTTCCTGAGCGCCCTTCCCATTCCCATTTCGTTTTGCCTGCTGAATAAGCCTCTCTTTCCCCCAAGGTATTCAACAATGTCCTTTTCATCTGTGAAAGCAGGATAGTTGATGTTTTCCTTTTTTGCCTTTGCAATTTCTTTCTGTTTTTGCACCATATGCTTACACTTGAAAAAACAATTTAAAAATCAATATTCTTATAAAATATTGAGGTATCAGGATACCTTCAAGTTCACGCTGCAGCTTTGGTTCTGGTAATCATCCCCTACAGGCACGTAAAGCAAATTATCCAAT
>JAPLWW010000016.1 GCA_026396375.1 Microcaldota archaeon
CAAGGCAACCGAGAAGATAGAGAAGCTGATCCTTTCGGCAAGGAAGAACCAGGACAATGTCAATGAAGAGGTCAAGAAGGTTGAGAAAGAGCTCGTAGGTCTCTTGAAAGAGGCGCGGGGCCAAAATGTTTGATTTCCTAAAGAAGAAGATCAACGAGATAGGATCCTTATTTTCAAGCAACGCCAAGGCTGAAGACGAGAAAAAGCCAATTGAAGAGAAGATCATAGAAAAGCCTGAAATCATAGATGAGCAGAAACGGGAAATCATTGAAGCTCCAAAGGAAGCAATTATTGAAAAGCCGGTTGAGATCAAGGAGATAAGGAAGGAAGAGAAAAAAATAATTGTAAAGGAAACTCCTGAAGCCAAAGGGGAAGAGCCTAAAATTATAATTAAGGAAGCTCCAAAAATAAAAGAAGCTAAATTTGTTGAGGCGCCTAGGGAAGAGAGGAAGATTGCGGCCAACCTGGACATTGTGAAGCACATCACAGGCACAATAACAGGAAAGGTTGTCTTGGACAAGAAATACATTGATGAAACATTGGAAAACCTTGAGATGGCGCTTCTGGAATCAGACGTTGCGTTGGAAGTGGCTGACCACATAAAAGAGAATATGGAAAAGGAGATGCAGGGAAAGTCAGTTTACAAGAATGAATTGGACTCATTCATAAAAAACTCCATAAGGGATTCGCTTGAGGAGATAATGGTTGATGCTCCAGATTTAATTTCAGAAATAAAAAAATCAGGGAAAAAACCCTATATTATAGTCCTTTTCGGATTGAACGGCTCAGGGAAGACAACGACACTTGCAAAGCTTGCGCACATGCTTAAGAAAAATAACCTTAGCGTCATTGCCGTTGCAGCAGACACGTTCAGGGCGGCGTCAATTGAGCAGCTTGCGCACCATGGGGAGAAAGTCGGGTTTGAGGTAATCAAGGCAAATTACGGGTCTGACCCGACTGCAGTCACCTTCGACGGGGTCAAGCACGCGCAGGCAAAGGGAATTGATGTTGTTATAGTTGACACTGCAGGAAGGCAGAACATCAATAAAAATTTAATGAAGGAGCGGGAGAAGATGATGAGGGTAATAAACCCTGACCTTAGGCTTTTCATAGGCGAGGCAATAAGCGGAAACGCGCTCTATGATGCAGTGCGGGAATACGAGGACAGCGTAGGGATCCAGGGAGTCATCTTGACAAAGATGGACCTTGACGCAAAAGGAGGGACAGCCATCTCAGTCTCAAAGGCATTGAATGTCCCAATCTATTTCATGACGTATGGGCAGAAGTATGATGACATTGAGGTTTTCAAGAAGGAAAAGATAATCGACGCGGTGTTTGAATAATGATGAAGAAGATAGTCCTTCTTGACACAAGCTTCATACTTTCAGCGATAAAATACAGGGCTGATATCAACATGGGGCTTATCCCATTGATGGACGGGCCTTTCGAGATAATCGTTCCCTCTCCTGTTGTCTCGGAACTGAGGTACCTTGCAAAGAACAAGGGAAAAAGGGGAATCTACGCCAACGTGGGACTGGGAGCAATGAGAATAATCAACCCAAAGGTCGAGCAGACAGAAAACAAGATGGCAGACGAGGCAATAAGGGAGATCGCGGAAAAATACCCTAATGCAATAATCTGCACAAACGACGCCAAATTGAAGGAGTCGCTGAAGAGAAGGGGAAGAGTCGTTTATTCGATCAAGGGAGCATCATTTATTGGGCAAGCTTAAGCCCCTTCTTTTTAGAAAAAAGAAGCCGTCTACGGTAAGAAAAACTATGTTTGTATTCAACCAAAAGAACTATTTTTGTAAATAAAGGAAGGTTGGAACGTCAAGGGAACCTTGGTTCCCTTACCGAAAGAAAACTATTTTAGATTAATGATTTCCCTTACCTCATCCAGCGTAAGTTCCCTCGGCCTTTTGTTTTCCAGGGGATTGCCTTTCAGCATATCCCCAAGGCTGTGCCTCAGCTTCCTGTACTTGTTAGAGAACATCTTCCTGATCAGGTCCTCTTGCTCTCTGCTCATGGAGAAACCTATATTCTG
>JAPLWW010000006.1 GCA_026396375.1 Microcaldota archaeon
ATGCCTATTATCAGAGGCGCAATCATCAAAAGGTAATTGTCATAGGGCTTCAGCAGGCTCCTGTCTATCATTGTCAATGGCGAGTAAAACCCGTTTATTATCTTTGCAACCAAAATGGAATTCCTGTCATTTTGGGACAGCAGGGCATCTATGGTTACGTTTGCGGTAGCATTCTCGATTATTGTCGTGTTTGCGATTGCAGTGTAGTTTTCAAGCAGCATGATTGCAGTCTCATACTTCACCGGCTTTGTGAAAAGCGCGTCCAGTTCCAGCCTCTGGTTGACCAATGACGCGTTCTTTGACAGAATGGATATCATGTCAGCCTGCGCCGAAGCATTGACCAGCCTGTCAAAAAGCGCAACATTCTCAACAGACCTGTTCTTCACGCTTTCTATGCTTGACTTTGTGCTGTTGTATTTCTTGTCTATCCCGTCAAAAGACAGCGCATCCACTGAAGAGATCATTCCAGTTATGTTTGCGTTTATCTGCCCCATATTATCTATGATGTACATGTCAGTGACCAGCTTCATGCTCTGGTTCATCTCTCCCTTCACGCTTTCCCAATAGCTCTGCAGCGAGCTTATCTTTGTCCTGTAGTATGTCTTTTCGTCATTCTTCTTAACATAGTCAAGCCTTTCATTGGTCCTGTTGCTTATTTCTTCTCCGATATTGTCGGCATTCTCTATCTTTGAAACATTCTCCAATTGAGCTTCAACAAGGCTTTTCGCCGAATCCAGCGCGCTTTGGTTCATCTCTACATAATAGCAGATTCCCAGGCAGTCCTTGCATTCCGAGTATGTCTTCGGGCTCCTGAATATCGTCTTTTCCAGGTTTGTCTCCAATGGATAGATGTCATCTATGCTTGCCTTTGCGTCTGTCAGCCTTGAATAGGCATTGCTCTCGGTTATTTCCTCATTATCAAGGCTATCCTTTATTGAGATTATGTCCTCGTCAATTACGAAAGACGAATTGAAGTATTTTATTAGATGGGGCTTCAGCTTTTCGGGATCGGCATAATCCCCTCCCCCAAGCCAGTCATTTGAGATATAAACTGCTATGTGGTTTATGTCCTTCATCACGATGTCAAGGCTTGTTTCCGGATCGCCGTTCAATTTTCCGCTGAGGCCTACGGCAAGCAGGTTCCTGCACGCATATTCCTCCACATTGGCCCTTCTTGTGCCGTCGTTCCTTGACGCGTCAAAAATGCTTATATAATCAAGTATGTCGCTTATGTCGCTGTCCTTTATCATGTACGTATCTATATAGTATTTCTTCATCACAGACGCTATCTGGTCGCTGTCAGTCAACAGCTGGTCGTCATCCCTGTTGTAAAGGAAGGTTTCCACTCCGTTCACTGAGATTATCTGGTAGCTCTTGTTCTCCACGCTTATGTTCTGGTAGCTCATGCTTTCGCTTGTGTTGTACAGGTATTGGTTGAGGTTCATTGCAAAAGAACCAGCTACAAACGCCATCAATATTAAAATGAAGATCTTTCTCATGATGTGAATTTAGGAGGTCACGTTTTTAAATGTTCTTTTTTTGATTCATGTTTATTTGCATTGGATTTTTGCATTGATGTTATTGATGACTGTTTGTGTTTTGTTTCTTCACGAGAATTTCAAACTCCAAGCGCGGATGTCAGCAGCCATATGGTCACTATCCCGGCAATGACTGCAACTAGCTGGACAATGGACCTGCTGGTCTTGGTTTCCTTGTGAAGTTCAGGGATGAGGTCGCTTCCTGCTATGTATATGAAGCTCCCTGCGGCAAGCGCCATGCCGTAATAGTCAAGGTTCTCGACATACTGGGCCAAGCCGAAGAACGCGAACACTCCCAAGAACGCAGTGAGCGCAACAAGCAGGTTGGATGCAAGCGCCTTCTTTACAGAGAATCCGCCGTAGAGCAAAAGCGTGAAGTCTCCCAGCTCCTGGGGTATCTCGTGCATTATTATGGCTATCGTGGTCGCAATGCCTATGGAGGGCGATGCCGTGAAGCTTGCGGCTATGGCAACCCCGTCAAAGAAATTATGCAGCGCATCCCCCAAAAGCGAGAGGTATGCAAGCGGCTTCTCATGTTCCGGATGTTCGCTGTGGTGCGCGTGGTGCCAGTGCACAACCCTTTCCAATATGAAGAACAATATTATGCCGGCAAGCGCCATCGCGAAGGCCGCCTTCGCGCTTATGCCCCCTATGGATTCGGGCAGAAGGTCCATGAACGCCGCGCCAAGCATAGTGCCTGTGGCAAAGCTCAGTATGTAGAAAAGGGCCTCGTCCAGCGTCTCCTTCTTCAGCACCAGCAGGACCACTCCGACAAGGGATATCATGCTCACGATGAACGTGGCAACAAGCGCCTCTGCAATCATATGATTGGCATTGCAAACCAACATTTTTAAAAGGTGTTTTCAGATAAGCATCGTTATGCCCCAGTAGCTCAGCGGTAGAGCGCTCGCTTCGTAAGCGAGAGGCCATGGGTTCAAATCCCCTCTGGGGCTTCAGCAGGGGAGATCTCCTTTTCTTTATTCTTTTTAAACATTTCTATGCATAATATCATTATGGCATTTGCATTTGGAAGCATCTTCAGGATGTATGGGATATACATCGTCATGATAATAGCATTGGCAGGCATAGCGCTTGTGCTTTCAGACATGAATTCCGCAAGCTTTTCAGATGAAGAGATGATCACCTGCCTTCCGAATGACACTTCCTGCGTGCTGTACAATGAAACAGTTCCTGCTTCAGCGGCAGGCTCGGCAAACACAGGCATAAGATAGATTATAAACCCCTGATTTTCGAAAGGTATAAAAGCCATTTGCTTCAATCCTTATTCCTTGCCTATTAATCAGAAGGTGCGTTAACTATGGGAAAAAAGGAATTCGTAGTGGATGAAGTGCAGAAGATCATGGATAACCTCAAGAATGTGAGGAATATCGCAATTGTGGCTCACGTAGACCATGGAAAGACTACATTGACAGACTCGCTCGTTGCAAGGGCAGGATTGATATCAAAGGAGCTTGCAGGGTCCCAGAGGATCATGGACTACGACGAGCAGGAGCAAGCCAGGGGGATCACGATCAAGGCAGCCAACATATCCCTTGGATTCAACTATGAGGGAGAAGACTATCTTATCAACCTGATCGACACTCCTGGCCATGTTGACTTCGGAGGCCATGTCACAAGGGCCATGAGGGCAGTGGACGGAGTCATAGTTGTTGTTGACGCTGTGGAAGGCGTAATGCCCCAAACCGAGACTGTATTGAGGCAGGCCCTGAAGGAAAGGGCAAAACCAGTCATTTTCGTCAACAAGGTGGACAGGCTAATCAACGAGTTAAAACTAACCAACGAGCAGATGGTTGAAAGATTAACCAAGCTCATAATCAATGTCAACAAGGTCATCAGGGGCTCAGTTCCTCCGGAATCAAAGGAGGACTGGAGCGTTTCTGTCGAGAACGGGAAAGTGGCAATAGGCTCTGCGTTCCACAAATGGGCAATAAGCCTGGACTCGATAAAAAAGACAGGAATAACATTCAAGGAGATATACACCCAGGTGCAGACGGGAAACCATAAAGCTTTAGTTGAAAAATCCCCGTTGGATGAAGTGCTTCTGCAGATGGCGGTCAAGATGCTTCCAAATCCCAAGCAGGCACAGCCGTTCAGGGTTCCAATACTCTGGCACGGGGACATAAGCTCGCCGATAGGCCAAAGCATGGTCCATTGCGAAAAGGACGCGCCAACAGTAGGAATAGTATTCGGGGTTGTGCATGACGAGCACGCAGGAGAAGTGGCAGTAGTAAGATTGTTCTCGGGAAAGGTAGAGAAAGGAACGCAGCTTTACCTTGCGTCAAAGCTGACATTCATGAAAGCCCAGCAGGTCGGGATCTACATGGGTCCTGACAGGGTGCAGACGGAAAGGA
Organism: Microcaldota archaeon; assembly: GCA_026396375.1. Lineage (GTDB taxonomy): Archaea > Micrarchaeota > Micrarchaeia > Anstonellales > J096 > JAPLWW01. The sequence goes on from JAPLWW010000006.1 coordinate 3,911, forward strand.
TAACAGCAGGGAACATCGGCGCAATAGTTGGCTTAAGGGACCTTTATGTCGGGGAAACAGTGAGCACCGAGAAAATGGAGCCTTTCGAGCAGATCAAGCACTACAGCGAGCCGGTAGTCACCAAAAGCATAGAGGCGAAGAACAGCAAGGACCTTTCAAAGCTAATTGAGGTATTGAGGGGAATCTCAAAGGAGGACCCGACATTGAGGGTTGAGCTCAACCAGGAGACAGGGGAGCATCTCATAAGCGGAATGGGGGAGCTTCATCTGGAAATCGTTGAATACAAGATCAGGCAGGAGAAGAAGATAGAGATCGAGACATCGCCTCCTATCGTTGTTTACAGGGAAACATTGAGCAAGGAAGGCCCAGTCCTTGAGGGAAAGTCTCCGAACAAGCACAACAAGTTCTACATCAAGGTCGAGCCATTGTCAAAGGAGGTCCTTGCATTGATAGACGAGGGCATAATCAAGGAGGGAGTTCCTAAGGGAAAGAACCAGGAGATGGTTGAAAAGCTGGTTGAGGCAGGATGGGACAGGGACGAGGCAAAGGGAATCTGGGACGTCTACAACAAGAACATCTTCGTTGATGCGACAAAGGGAGTCCAGTACCTCAACGAAGTACAGGAATTGGCAATCCAGTCATTCGAGGAGGCGATGAACAAAGGTCCTTTGGCCCAGGAAAAGGTCTCAGGCATAAAGATAACGCTGGATGACGCAATGCTCCACGAGGACAACGTGCACAGGGGCCCTGCGCAGATAATCCCGGCAGTCAAGAACGCGATCTACGCGTCAATGCTCACTGCGGGAGTGACATTGCTTGAGCCTAAGCAGAAGATACTGATACAGGTTCCGCATGAATATGCAGGGGCCATCCTTAACCTCGTAAATGGGAAAAGGGGGCAGCTGCTCAACATGGAGCAGGAGGAGGACCTCACGAAAATACAGGAGATCATTCCTGTTGCAGAGATGTTCGGGTTCAGCAACTCCCTGAGGAGCGCATCCCAGGGAAGGGCGATCTGGTACCAGGAATACGCAGGATACGATCCGCTTCCTGGCTCGCTGCTCGGGAAAACGGTTGAGGACACGAGGAAGAGGAAAGGCCTGCCTCCTCAGCCGATGAAGGCTTCGGATTTCCTGAACTGATTTTTTGGGTGAAGCCTTTTTTCTTAAAAGGCTCTTTTTTTATAATTCAAATGCGGGTTAAGATCAACATCGGAAAGGGGAAAGAATGGATAAAATGAAAATCAGGGGCAAAGGATGCGGGCGGAGCATGGCCAACAAAAGCAACGTCTTTCTGTTTGTAACGCATTCCTTTTCAAGGGAGACCATTGACGAATTCAGGAAAATACGGATTGCCGCAAGGGGCATTGGGCCCTGCTTCATCCTTTACCATAAAAAAGATGGCATGCCAATCAACCATGAAATCCTCAGTCTGCCCCATTTCATATTCACCGACAAGGACATCTCGGATCTGGGGGATGCGCCATATTTCAGGAAACCCATCAATGGAAAAAACGGAAACACCGATCTGGCCATAATAAAATTCTTCATGGAGAACAAGTATAGCCATTATTGGCATATCGAGTATGATGTAAGGTTTTCCGGCAATTGGAAGGACTTCTTCTCATATTTCTCCAAAGCAAAGGAGGATTTTTTGGCTTGCCATATCCGCAGGCACAATGAAGAGCGCGATTGGGAACTTTGGCCAATGACGGCGCCTTCCGGCAAAAAGGCCGGAACTGCAAAAGCGCTCAGGTCATTCAATCCGATATACAGGATTTCCCGGCGTGCACTCAATTACATCTTCAGAATGTATCAAAAAGGGTGGTCAGGGCACAATGAGGCGCTTATCCCCACCTTGCTATACCAGGGAGGCTTCAGCCTGAGGGATTTTGGGGGCTCCGGAAAATTCGTCCTGGCCCAGGATATGAACAGATTCTACACAGATTCAACCACGTTCCATCTATATGACGGGACTATGCGCTGCAGGCCCCTACACCCGTTCATGTTCGGCGTGCCTAAAAATAAGCTGATTCATCCGGTAAAGCAGCTTGGCATGATCAATCTTCCGAAGGTCTTTGCATCATTTTTGTTTTTTAAATGGAAAAGAACGAATAAAACCAGATCCGGCCATTCACAGCATTAGCTGAAAATTATTCTCTATTTTCCTGTTTTTACAGTATGGTCTATTTGTAAACGCTTTTCCTGTGCTCGATAGCATGCACCGTTATGAAATTTTCCCCTATTTTTGCAACAATCCTGTAATCTCCAACCCTGAACCTGAAAAAATCAGATCCGGTCAGCTTCCTTGCATAGCGGAAAGGATTCGCCCTTATTCTTTCTAATACTGCCAACACCCTCTGCCGCATTTCACTTTCCAGTGTGTCCAGGTCATCTGGGGCGCTTTTTACAAATCGTATTTCATACACAGGATCAATCCTTGGAATATCTTTTCTTGACTTCGCTGAAGCTTACAAATTTCCCTGCCTTTGCCTCTTTTTCTCTTGATTCAAGCTTTTTCCTGAATTCAGGATTAAGCTCCAGATGATCCTCCATCAAATCGTCTATTACGCCTTCATAGGTCTCGCCATCATTCATCTTCATCCTTTCCAGCCTATCCCTAAGCTCTTTGGAAATCTTGATTGTTGTAAACATAGTATACCTTATTATACTAAAGGTTTAAAAAGGTATATTATTGTAATTCTATCAATTCATTTCTTCTTTATTTTCCTGTTTTTACAACGCTATTATGTTAGCTTTTTAAATAAAATATTCCAACATGAAAACATGGCAATATCAAAAACACCCAGAAGGGATACTGAAACACCAAACATCCTCAGAAAGGACATGAACCTGTTGGAAGGCCTGATCTTCTTTATTGCAGTGCTGCTGGTGACTCCGGTCATATACGCCACTTCAGTAAACGCGCTTTACAGTCACTTCGCGGGACTGCCGGCATACTCAAGCCTGGCGATACTCCTGGTCTGCTTCGTTATTGCAGTGGTCATAACAAGGCTTCTGTTCGCATTGCAAACCGCAGTGCTTTTCTACATGAGGCTTTAATTTCATTTTCTTTTATATTTTTCAATTAATTTTCTTGCCTGCTCCTTAACGTCATATTTCCTTGACACTTCCCTGCACCTTCTGCAGTTTCCGTGCCTCTTTGCATAGGAAACTGCCATGTCGAATTCCCCCTGGTTGGAGAATACCAGTTTTTTATTAACATCCTTGGCTATCTCGGCTCCGGATGTCCCTGCCATTGCGATCACCGGCATTCCCGAGGCCAATGCCTCGACAACAACAAGCCCCTGGGTGTCAAAGGCGGAGCAGAACACAAGCGCGTTCGCCCTCCTGTAATAATCATTCAGCTTTTTATGGCCAACATATCCCAGGAACTTCACCTTCTTTTCTATCCCCATCTCCTTTGCCAGGCTCCTGTAATATTCCAGGCCCGGGCCCTTGCCCACAACATCCAATGAAACATCTTTCCTGTTTTTTATCATCTCCATCGCAATGTCTATCCTTTTTTCCTTCACAACCCTTCCAACGTGGAGAAGCATGACCCCCTTTCGATTCGGTTTTCTCTTTATTTTCAGGTAATCGCCTATCTCAATCCCGTTCGGGAAAACGGTTGAGCTTATCCCCTGCTCCTTCAGCATGTCATGGGCCCTTTTCGACGGGGCAAGGACCTCGTCGTAATTCGAATAAAGCCATTTCAGGTATCTCCATGTTATCCTCTCAAACCCCTTTTCCATTATCCTGAATTTCGAGATATAGTGGGTTGCGCCTGCGACGTTGGTGTGGAACATTATTATTTTAGGTATCCCCAGCCTTTTTGCGACCCTGTATGCGGCAATGGACGTGAACGCTATGCCATGGCTGTGTATCGCGTCTATCTTCAATAATCTGCATATCCTTGCCAGTTTGTCTATCCCCAATGTCGCGTCATGGACCATCGCTATCCTGTATTGCGGATACGGAAGGAAGGGATGCGACTCAAAATAGAAAACCTCATTGTCCATCCTCCTCTCCATTGTCGGGGATGGGGCAAACACATAGACCTTGTGCCCTTTCCTCTCAAGCTCCTTCTTCAAAAGCTCAATGCATATTACCACTCCGTCAACATTGGGTTTGTAGGTGTCGGTGAAGAATGCGATGTTCATTTGCTTACCTTATGGGCTCGTACTTGTCATGGGTCTTGCTGAAAATATTTGCGTCAATGAAATTCCTTGTGTGGAACAGCAGGTATTTCGCATAGCCCCATCTCCTTATCCTCCTTGAGTTTGTCAGTATCACGGCATCCTTATGGTACATTACCTTCCCGTGCAGCTTCGCGTTCTTTATCAGCATGGTATCCTCCCCTGTCGCCACATGGGGGAATCCCCCTATCCTGTTGTAGAATTTCCTTCCTATGGCAATATTGTCGGCATTGGCATATGTCATGTTAAGCATCGCAGTTGCAGGGAACAGGATGTTGTTCAGCAGATGACCTCCCACGCTCTCTATGAAGGTTGCCTCGTATATGAAGATCGGCCCTATGACTGCGTCAGCCTTCTTGCTTATCAAAGGCTCTATTATCTTTTCAGACCATCCCCTGGGATAGACCGCGTCTGCAGAGCAGCTTGCTATGATATTCCCCTTTCCGGCCCTTATTCCAATGTCCCGTGCCTTTCCGGCATTACCGAAGGGCGTGAAAAGCACCTTTGCCCCGTAATCCTCGGCTATCTTCACTGTGTCGTCCTTCGAATAGCTGTCAACCACAACAACCTCAAGCTTCTGGTTCTGCTTCATCAGGCTTTCAAGGCACTTTCCTATGTATTTTCCCTCGTTGTAGGCAGGTATGGATACGGAAATCATACATTAGATGTTATGCAAACGCTTTAAATATTTATCAGGGAAATGCCTTCATGAGGCCTTTTGCCTGCGATGCAGTCATTTTAAGCAAGAACAGGATCATTCTGGTCAGAAGGGGCAATCCGCCTTTCAAGGGATCCTGGGCCTTGCCAGGAGGAAAGATCGAGAATAATGAAAGCGCTGAGCAATGCCTCATAAGGGAAGCCAAGGAGGAAACCGGGCTTTCAATCATTCCCCTCAAATTGATCGGCGTCTATTCAAACCCCAAAAGGGATCCGCGAAGGACAATAACCTGCTCCTTTCTTGCGAAGATATCTTCAGGAAAATTAAAATCAGGAAGCGACGCGGATGAGGCCAAATGGTTTCCTGTTTCAAAACTGCCAAAATTGGCATTTGACCACAATATAATAATTAGGGATGCGCTGAATATTGTGAAAGAGCTTTGAACTTACAGTAGCAAACACAGTTTTTCTTTCCTGCAATGCCTTTTTCCCAAAAAGGCTTCACCCAAAAACTCTTGGTTCCCTTACAGGTGGAAGTACTCGTCGAACTCGTACGGGTTCGGGATCATGCTTCCTGTCTTCTGCTCCTTTACCTTCTGCTCCAAATAGTCAACAAGTATCTCAGGAGTTATTATCCCCTTTATGAAGTCGATGTCGTTCTCAATTGACTCAATGGAGGACATGATGTCCCTCGGGAACTCCTCTATCTTCATCTTCTTCCTTTCCTTCGATCCCATCGTGCTCGGCCTTTCGGTGAGCATCTCGCTCGGCGCAGTCTTCTTCTTCATTCCGTCGAACCCGGCCGCCATTATCGCGGAATATGCAAGGAACGGGTTGACCATCGAGTCAGGGAAAGTCAGTATCAATTTTACGCTGTCCTTTCCAGAAGCATCAATGAATATCGCGTTTGACTTGTCCGAGTTTCCCCATGTCATGAACTTGGGGTCAACATAGAACCTCTTGTAGGAGTTTGTTGTCGGGTTGGTGAAGACCAGGATGCTTTTCAGATGCTCCAATATTCCGCCAACAAAATAGTTTCCGCTGTCGCTCAGCTCCCCTTTTCCGCTAAGAATATTGTTTCCCTTGCTGTTCTTCATGCTTATCTCCAGCTCAAGGCCGCTTCCCTTTTCCGAAGGTATCGGCATCGGCATGAATGTCGCGCTTATCCCGTTCATGAAGGTCGCTGTCTTCACAACCTGCTTGAACGATATGAAGGCAAACGCGGAGTCTATGAAATCCAGCTCCTTTACCTCCATGCTCTGGTGCGATGAGCTGTTCTTGCCGTGCATGTGCCTGTCTATCGAGTAGTTGAAGAACTGGCTGTATACCTGGGAGACCTGCTGCCTCATCCCGTTGTAAAGGTCATTCGGAAAGGATGTGCTGTTCATGTTTTCCAGTATCGGCGCATTTGGGTTCCATTTGCTTTCCTTGCTTCCCAGGGTCACTGCCGCCCCCCCTTCCTTGTATGTCCTGTCAACCCCGTACCTGTCAAAGATATAGAATTCAAGCCTTTGTTTTATCCCAATGCTGTCTATCCCCAAAGCCTCGGAGTTCATCTTTATCCTGTCCCCCGCGTAAATCGGGTCCTTCAAATACCTTGTCCCGTCTTTCCTCGATATCCTGCAGAAGAACCTCGCAGTCCTGTCAACCCAGGGAAGCTCCACATATGTATTCATGTCGGGGATCAGCACCAGTCCGTCATTGTAGTCCTCGTTGAAGATGCTGCCTATGGCATTCGTCTCAAACCCGCCTTCAAGGGTTTCCTCATTCACGTTTTCCCTGTTTATCGTTATTTCCCTGATGTACCCAAAAATGTCTATGAAATGGAGGTTTATCCATTTTATCCCGTTTCCGTTTATCCTGTCTATTATCTCTTTTGTACCTGGCATAATATCACAAGAGGATTAAGCTTATCTCACTTTTTAAATCTTCATTTGATTATACTCAACCTTACATTTCCTACAATCGAATTATGTGTTGCTGTTATTCTTTCATTTCCAGGGCATTCGCTTGTTTGCCAATAAGGAGTAGCAAACTCTATGCAATTGCCGGTCTCTTTAGACATCTTTGCTATGTCCTGCTCAATCGCATACCTGTTTTCAGGATAGGCGATTCCCATCCCGTACTTGCTGTACAATGAGTTGAGCATATCCTCGGCTATGATGTACCTTATTGTTACAGAGCTTTCGTTTCCCCTTGCCAATTCCAGCATCGGCACTGCCATAACCAAAAGCAGGAGGGAGATCATAGCCTCAAAAGCTTTCATTGGCTTAAAGAAGGGGCAATACCTTTTTATTCATTTTCCCCAATCATTATATGCCTGTAGGACTCATAGCTCAGCATGGTAGAGCGTTCGACTGATAATCGAAAGGCCCTGGGTTCAAATCCCAGTGGGTCCAAAGCCCCTTTCTTTTTAGAAAAAAGAAAGCCGTCTACGGTAAAGAAAAACTACTTTTGATTCCATTGACACTCCAACCTTCCTTTCATTTGCCCCTAACACTCCACCCCCACCTTTTTCAGTCCAACGTTTCTTCCGATTCCCTGCCGTTATCAGCGTATAGAGATTCGCAAAAAAAAACCTTTATAAATACTCTTACCCTAAATATGGTACATGTTGTCTTTGAATGGCTTATTCAGGATGTATGGAATCTATATTATAATGGTCGTAGCCCTCGCAGGGCTTGCGGTTGTGCTTTTTGGGTTAAATTCCCCGATACAGCTTTCAGGGGGAAGCAACAGTCTCCTCTCGACTTGCTCTCCCGACGATCCCACCTGCATCCCGGGATACGGAAGCCCCTCGATAGGAGGATCAACAGGCTCAAAGACAAAGACACCTACTAATAATATAGGAGGGACAACAGGAACAGGCTCTTCAGGCTCAATTTCGACAACGGCAACAAAGACGAAAGCAGCAGCCAATTATGAGACAACAGCATTCTCGGGAACATGCGATACAGTATGTCACGTGACATCATGCGCGGAGCTTCAGAGCATAAAGGACGACTGTGATGCAGGCACATGCTCAGGCACATACGTGCTGGACAACAATATAAACTGCGCAGGCTTCAATTACAATAATGACGGCAAGGGATTCATGCCGATTGGGCGCAATGATCCTTATTTCACAGGAATCTTTGACGGAAAAGGGTTCAGCATAACCGGATTGTACATTAACAGGCCAGATAATACCTATGCGACGGGATTGTTTGGATACACAAGCGGTGCAACAATTAAAAATGTTGGATTAATCAATGTAGAAATAACTGGTGGACCTGATGTTGGTGGGCTAATAGGAGCTAGTGAGGGTGACACCGTGAGTAATTCTTATGTTGAAAGCGGATCAGTAAATGGTAATGGAGACGCATGTGGTGGATTGATTGGAGATGCAAATGGCGGAATAATTGATGATTGTTATATTGCTTCAGTCAACGTAAACTCTGGTGGCTCGGGTGTTGGTGGATTAGTAGGGCATACATCCATGAGTGCTGTTATAACTAA
>JAPLWW010000078.1 GCA_026396375.1 Microcaldota archaeon
AAGCTCCCTGGCCTGCGGACTGTCCCTGGAAAGGAGCTTCCTGTTCAGTTTGATTTCCACTGCTTTCGCATGAAGCCTATTGAAGAATAATACTGCTTCGGGTTTTGATTCTTCCTCCCATGACCTCAGAAAGACAAGATGCTCGTCCTTGCCCTTTGCGGAATCATACATTGTGAAATATGCATTTTTCATAGCAGGAAAGCCTATGAAAATCTCCGCCTCCTGAACATCCTCTGCGGATTTTTGCAGCAAAACCAGTTTCGGTATGATTCCTTCCAGGGTGGCTACCCGATCATCAACCCTCTTTTTTTCTTCTTCCAGATAATCCCTCAACTTCTGGGGGCTTGCCGCATGGTAAACCTTGGTCTTCGCCTTTATTATATAAGCCACCAATCCTTTCTGCATGAGCTTCTCCAGGACCCAATATATCTTTGATGGGGATACCTGGGATTTATCGGCTATAAGCCCTGCGCTCATGGCGCCGGTTTCAAGAAGCGCCAAATATACCTTGGATTCGCTTTTGTTCAGCCCAAGCTTGCTTAGCTCAATATCATCCATGATATGATTTCTCCTGCACTATTTTAATATCTACCCCCTATGGGGGGAGGTATATCTTATATATAAGTTCAGCCATAGTAATACACAGACAACCACAGAAAACTGTGGATGGGGTGAAAAATATGGTTGAAAAAATGGAAATTGAAGATGATAGAATATATGATAAAATAAAAGACTATGTAACACAAGGCTGGTATGGGAAGCTCATTGAAATGTCTGAGGACGCAAAGTTGCCTGAGAGCATACGTAAAGCAGCAGCAGATTCAGTAGCATCCGATTTTATGGAGGAAATCAGAAATTTGGCTGATCGTGAGAACTACAGTGAAATTTTCGATAAAGTCTCCAAAGGTCTGCCTGAGAGCTTATGTAAATCTGCAGGTATATTTATTGCTGAAATATATAACCACGGGCATTTCTTCAACATCTCCTATGCGCTTGTACATCCATCCCTTCCTGAGAGCTTTCGGGAAGCCGTAGGTATGAAGATGATTGAGGAGCTTGCCAAAGGTCTAAAACTGGAAGTGATCGGGAATCATGTCAAAGACGAAGGATATGAAGAGCTTGTCTCAATGTCTAAAATGGAGGGTCTGCCTCAGAGCGTGCAGAAAGCTGCTAAGGATGCGTTAGAAACAGGAGGCATGAAGGCGATTAAGAAGTATGCTGAAAAGGGATATTATCATGCTCTCATCGAAATATCCAAACTGCAAGGGTTATCTGAGTATGTAAGGGAAGTCGCGGGCGTTGAGTTGATGGAATCACTTGCCAAAGAGAAGTATATGCCAGCAAGCGTGCAGGCTTTCCTCCACAAAGCCTTCGAAGAGTTAAAGACAAAGCGCGTTGCCAGAATAACCGAAGAGGACGGTGTTTTGTCAGAGGGCACGATAAATCCGCCTGCAGCTCAGAAAAAGGCGCAACCTGGCTTGCCAAAGCTAAAAATCTAATTTCTTTTTTATTTTCTTAAGTAAGCAGTAGAGCATCAAGGGGCAAGCAAATAAAGGAAAGTTGGAACTTCAAGGAAACCTTGGTTTCCTTACAGCTTTACAATCTCCATGCCGAGGCTTTTTGCTGTCTTTTCCAGATGGTCATAGCCGGTGTCAAAGAACATGACCTTTTTGGCCTTGCTTTCCTTCAGGTAATCAACAGCGTCGTAGTAGTCGGAATGGTCGCTCAACGGAAATGAGACATCGACATCTAATCTATACTTCTGGCTCCAGCCTGTCACAGCGACAGAATAGCAGGCCTTCTTGTGCGCATGCTCAAGCCTCTGGGCCAGCTCCCTGTTGACCTTGCCAGTCGGAAGGATGGCGACAAAACTGTCTTTCAGCATCCCTTCAGCCTCGTCGCTCCCTATCTTGATGGCCTCAAGCTTATGCCCTAATTCATTGTATTTCTCAACAACCTCATAGATGCCTGAGCCCACAATAGGCACAATATCCAGGTATTTGTTGAGCACCCTTATTATTTCCTGGGATTTTCCCATCCTATATGCACCTATCAGGATATTTGAGCCCTCCTTCTTGTTCCTTATCCATGCGCTCAAGTCTTCATAGACGTCAAACGGCTTTGGGAACCTGAAAGAGGGATCCCCGTAAATGGCCTCAAGCATAAGAAAATCAGTCTCAAGCACTTCAGCGCCTTTGCCGAAGATGCTGTCGTTTATCCTGTAGTCTCCGGTATAGACTGAAACCCCTTCCTCATCCTCGACCCTTATCTGCCTTGCCCCGACAATGTGCCCAGCGTCGTGGAGGGTTATGCCATCAGGAATCTCGATCTCCTGCTCCAAATCAGCCAAAAGAGCGGTTTCCTTGCTGGCAATGAGCTTTTTTATCCCATGTCTTCTACTGATTTTGTTCCGCTATATGACATGAAGATACCCGGGATATCTGAGGCAACCAAGATCATGCTTGAGACGAAGCTCAAGGCTGACCTGATGTCCAGGATAGAGATAGACATCATGGACATTCTGGATCCTAAAAAGGCGGAATTTTTAAAACAGAAATTCTACGAGGTTTCAAGAAGCATCCTCCAGGCCAATTTTCCATCCTTGACCAAGGACAAGGAGGACATCCTAGCCACTTACCTGGTCCAGCACACGCTGGGATTGGGTCCTTTGGAAGTCATTTTATCAGATGAGATGCTCGAGGAAATGGTGATCAACGGCGCAACAGAGCCTGTTTGGGTCTACCACAAAAAGTTCGGCTGGTGCAAAACCAACGTCGCGATAAAGGACGAGGAAACAATACTCAACTATTCATCGCTGATAGCAAGGAAGATAGGGAGGCAGATCAATATCCTCAACCCCCTGCTTGATGCGCATCTCAGCAGCGGGGACAGGGTCAACTCAACGCTTTTCCCGGTATCCTCAATGGGAAACACCATAACGATCAGGAAATTCGCAAAGAATCCCTGGACAGTTTCAAACATAATAGCAAACGGGACATCATCCCCTGAGGTAATGGCGCTTATCTGGCTTTCAATGCAGCACGAGCTTTCATTGCTTGTTTCAGGAGGGACAGGATCTGGAAAAACATCCTTCCTCAACGCAATAGCGGGATTCATCCCTGCAAACCAGAGAGTCATAAGCATCGAGGACACAAGGGAGCTTACTCTTCCGAAATTCCTGCAATGGGTGCCTTTGGTTACCAGGGAAGCGAACCCCGAAGGCAAAGGCGAAGTCAGCATGCTTGACCTTTTGGTGAACTCATTG
>JAPLWW010000121.1 GCA_026396375.1 Microcaldota archaeon
AAGTATTCCGAGGCATGGAAGCATTTTGTGTCAAAGGACTATGAAGGGGCGAAGAAACTATTGGATTCTGAGGAAAGGGTCTGGCTTTTGGATTCAGTGAAAAACCATTTCTACAACATAAAGCACCTTTCATATTCAAGCGTAAGCAGCCTTGTCAAGGATCCCTATGGCTATCTTCTTGGGAAGGTGCTCAACGTCTCGCCGTTTTCAAGGGCTGTTTCAGAATCAATGGATTTCGGGAAAAAGATGCACTCTTCTTTTGAATCATACGCAAAAGGCGTCAACGTATCCTCGATGTTTTCAGAGGAGGAAGAAAAGACAACCTTTGACAATTTCCTGAAATGCCTTGAAGACATAAAAAAAGCAAAAGGGGAATTCAAGTTCAAGGGCACTGAAGTGGCATTTTCATCCTACGCAAAGGACATCTTCGGTGTTGACAGCAATGTCCTGTTCAAGGGATTCACTGACGCGATCCTTGAGGTTCCGGATGGTTACTTGATAATAGACTACAAGACAAACACCTCGGAAAGCACTGACAACAGCCACATGAAGCAGCTGGAGCTTTACAAGAGAATGTTCGCATTCACAAATAATATTGAATTGAGCAAGATAGACACCGCAGTTGTCTATGTTTCCTTGCAGGACAAGATAAACACAGGCAGGATGTGGCACAAGGTGGTCTTCGGAAGCCAGAAGGGGGGAAAGCTGTTCGATGATTTCACTGATGACATATCATTGTTCCTCAATTACTCGAAGGACCCTGTAAAATTCCTTGATTACGCGTTTGAGAAAGGGCCAGGATACGGGAGCCAGTTCGGAGGGTACCTGTTTGATTCCCTCAAGTCCCAGTTGCAGATGGAGTCTGGTAAAGGCTAATCTGCAGGAATCATTTGGCTTCCTTCCCGATCTTTTCCAGATACTCAAGCTTCTTCTCGAAATAGATTCCGTTCTTTATGCTGCTGTTGAAAAAGAACCATCCAAGCCATGAAAAGACTATTGTTGAAAGGATCACCATCCCGAAATCCTTCAGATCTCCCAACAACAGGCAAACGATCGCAATCAGGATATCCAAAGATAGGATCGCTATCACCATCTTTTTCACATTGCCCGGAACATTCAGCTTATCCTTGAAGCTAAGCTTCATGAATTCCTTGTCTGCCTCCAATCCAAGCGTCTTTTCCTCGTTTTTGGTCAGTTCCCTGATTGAATCCGGTTCCATAAGCAGGATTTGCAGTGAAAATATATAAATTGCATGCAGATCATCAACTTAACTGTCCATTCCGTGAAACACTCCCGGATAAGCCTCTGGCAGGGAGGTCTGCCTTTCCTTATAAACAGCCAAAAGCCAACCTCAAAAGAGGCGATCTGGTATGGAACAGCAAATAGGAAAGGAAGTGGAGAGGATAAACGGGATTTTGGGGGCAAAGGGCATGACTTTGTACACTGTGAAGCAGGGCGCAAGCTATAGCATTTTTCTTGAGAAGGCAAGCGACAAAAGGACCATTAAGTCCATGCTCTGCTACGGCATAAGCGAATTGGAGTGCTTTCTGCTATTGAGCAACACAAGGGAGATAAAGAGAAACAACTTTTCGGGCATCGCAAGATGCTTTTAATTTTTTTTATAATGATCTAAAGTAGTTTTCTTTACCGTAGACGGCTTTCTTTTTCTAAAAGAAAGGGGCTAGGCTGAATTCTGTTAAAAACCAATCCGATTGACTATTTTCCTTTTCTAGATTACCAGCCAGTAATTTAGAATTTCTTGTGCTTCTGGTAGCAGTCCCTGCAATATACAGGCCTGCCTTCCTTTGGCTCGAAAGGCACTTCGCACTCATTTCCGCAGTCCGAACACTTTGTTTTGAACATTGGTCTGTCTGAGCCAAAGCCTCCTCTTC
>JAPLWW010000061.1 GCA_026396375.1 Microcaldota archaeon
CTTTCTCTATAAGATGGGCATATTTGTATGCGATTGTTGTTGTCTTGCCTGTCCCCGGATTGGCGATGACTAAGGTGTTTCCCTCATTGAGTATCGCATCCCTCTTTTGGTTGTCATCCAGTGAATCAAGCACGCTAGGCATAGTCTCAATTTTGGCTTTTAGCCTTAAAAGGCTTTGCAGGGGTCGCTGCCAGGCTTAGAATATCTTGTGCATAAGCAATGGAAGGTTGATTGTCGCGTCTCCGTATAAGGTGACGTGGCTGCTGTGCTCTTTTATCTTTCCCCAGCTTACTGCCTCCTTTGTCCTTGCCCCGCTCAATGACCCATCCCATTCAAGCGCGGTTGTGAGGTAAATTGCATAATCCAATCCTCCCCTTGCGATGTTGGCCCCTATTATATGGTGCTTGCTTATGCCTCCTCCGATAATTAGAGCTGCTGTTTTCTCTGCATTGAGGGTTATATCCGCCAGATCCTTCATGTCCTTTGTAACATCTATTATAAAGTCCTTGTTCCTTTGCTTGTAGAAATAGGTCTGCAGTCCAATGGCCCCGTCTGTTATGCCTGGGCAGAAAACCTTGATTTTCTTCTCGTGGCAATATCTCAGGAAGGAACTCTTGTCCTTTGAGTTGTTTGAAACGTATTTTGCAAGATAGGAGATGAATTCCGAAGGCGAAATGATGTTTCCCTTTTCCTTTACGCACTCGTCAACAACCTTGTTGAATATCTCCTCAAAAAGCACATACCTGTCGTTAGGCACTAGAATATTCCCTATCCTGTTTATGCCTTCCTCATGGAGCTTTTCATCGTCAGAGTCAAAGGAACCCAAAAGATAGGGCTTGAACGACTTTATTGTGTCATGCTCGACTGCGCCTGGAGTTGTTACAATGACATCCACGAGTCCAGATTCCACCAGCTTCGCGATATATCCCCTGATACCTGAGGCAACAAGGTTTGCGGTAAACCCGAGGTAGACCGTTATCTGGTCCTTTTTCTTCCTTTCCTTTATCCTTGCCAGTATTTCCCTGGAAATGCCCAGGTTTGATGCCTGGAATCCCACATCCGAGGCATTTGCTAGGTAATCCTCGAGATTGTCAACGTCCTTTATGTCTTGCATGAACCAGTATTCAAGGGAAAGATATTTAATAACTATTTCAGAGTTAAATAAGATAGGCCGGGGTGGCGGAGCGGTTAACGCGCCAGACTCGAAGCGGAAATTGGCGCAGTTTTAGGCTGCGCAAGGAAAAGGCGTGATATCTGGTGCCTTCACGGGCACAGGGGTTCAAATCCCTTCCCCGGCGTATCCATTCAAATTAAACGCCGTTACCTTAACGACGACCGATTGGCATATTTTTCCTTAGCTTGGCGAATATATTTTTAAATATATAAGTTTAGACTTATATTTATGAGTTCCAAAGTGATCCAAGCGATTTCCGACAGAACGCGCTTCAAGCTTTTGGTAAAGATAAGCCGTGGCGAGATCTGCGCATGCGAACTCGTGAATCTTGCAGGAACGACCCAGCCTGCGGTTTCCCAGCACCTGAAGATCCTTTTTCAGGCAGGCTTGGTAAACATGAGGAAGGATGGATCAAAAAGGATTTATTCGGTTTCGGAACTTGGCACCAAAGTGCTTGAGGATATTTCAAGGTGGGAACATGAAAATTGAGATTCTGGGGACAGGATGCCCAAAATGCAAGACGTTGGAAGCGAACGCACGCAGTGCGATAGCCGAGCTTGGGATAAAGGCAGATATTGCAAAGATAACGGATATTGGAAAAATCGTTGAGTATGGTGTTATGTCCACGCCAGCGATAGTCATAAACGGCGAAGTCAAGGCATCTGGAAGGATACCCGAAGTGGATGAAATAAAGAAATGGATGAGCAAATGAACAGATACCTTCTTTTGGCATTTCCCCTGTTGGTCATATTGCTTGCCGGATGTTTGGGCACATCTGCAAGCGTCAGTGAGGTAAACAATACTCTGGCAAACAATACGCTAAATGAAAGTGTGCCAAATTCCTGTGCGAATGCATCCTGCAATATATATTCATTCAGGAACCTTTCTAATCTAAATTATTTTGATAAAGTTGAGGTCATTCACTTCCATGCAACAAACCAGTGCTACTCCTGCATAACCGTAGGCAAATATGCCGAGGAAACGGTAAACACCTATTTCTCAGAAGAACTGAAAAACGGAAAAATAACGTTTGCGCACGTAAACATTGACTTGCCGGAAAACCAAGAGTTGGTCAAGAAATACGAAGTAACCGGCTCTTCCTTGATGATCGGAGTCTATAATAAGGATGGATTCCGCAAAGAAGCGAATGCCAACGTATGGTATAAGATCGGA
>JAPLWW010000029.1 GCA_026396375.1 Microcaldota archaeon
CTTTTTTCTTAGATATTGAATCATGAAAATAGCGACAGCTGGATGCATGAGGGCTTCTTTCCCTTGATCTTCAAGAGCGCGAACGAGGACTTTGTCGGCTGGACTTTCCTGTTTCTCTTCAGCACAAGGTAGCCCAGGTCCCAGAGGCCCGCGGTTATGCGCACCGGGCTCTTGATCTTTCCGTCCCGTGAAGCGACGAATTGCATTGCCTTGTCCAGGTCCTCCTTTGTGATGGACGGATTGAAGATCCTGAATTCTTTCTCCAGCAGCCTCAGGCTGTCGTCGCATGTTGCTATGCTCAGGTCACTGATGCTCCTATGGTATTCCTCAATCTTTTTCTTCAGGATAGGAAGCTCCTTGTGGCATTTCACAACGCATTCGTGTATCTTCTCTATGTCGAAATTTTCCTGATGGAACGCAAGCAGGAAATAGAAATAGTCATTGGGAACATTGAACAGATAGGGGGAAACGTAGCCAGAATGCCTTTTCAGGAAATTTATGACGTCCTGCGTGCCCATTTCAAAGCCGCCCTCGCCGTAAGCCTCTTCCATCTTTTTGAGGTAGTTCTTCACCCTGATATAGCGGTCCCACAGCTCTTTTTCACCAAACACTTTTTTGGATTCATTGGACAGCCTGTCAAAGTGTCCGATTATACTGTCATTATCCGTATACAGGTCAACGAACATGTGGCTCCACCAGGTGCCTTTTGGCATGATGTGCGTTATCTCAACTTTCTTGAATTCCCCCTCATATGTCTTTACAAATTTAGAATAGGGAGGATCAATCAATGCGAAATCAGCAAGGAATTTTCCCAGGTTGAGGAATATCTGCGCGTCAACCAAAACATCCTCGTTGTAAAGCCCTATTGGGATCTTGGCAGGCGGTTTCAGCTGTGCTTTCCTGCTGAATTGTCTGAGCGCGCAATACAGCTCAGTGGTCCTGCCCCCTTTGTCCTTTATTGCAATGGCAAAGAAAGCATCTTCCGAGATTAGGCTGGTTGCAGTCAGGTTCCTGAATTTTTCAATGTCAAAATTGGAATAGTCAACGCTCTCGGGGGTTATTGTGACATACCTTCCGTTCCCCAGTTTTTTCTCCAGCTCTGTCATTGCAAAACCACATTTTGTTAGTTAATATAACAATTTAAAAAACAGTCATGAAAGGTATTTAAATTAATAAAATAAAAACAGCATCATGAACAAAAGCTTGGTTATCCTGGCTTTTGTTTTATATGCAATAAAACTGTGAAAAAATGGAAAAGAAAATCGCGATGATAATTGCCCATCAGGATTTCCAAGACGTTGAGTTCGGGACTCCCTACAAGTTCTTCATTGACAAAGGGGCAAAGGTGGATGTTTTCAGCAACAAGAATGGCACAGCCACTGGCGCATTTGGCTTGGAAGTCGAGGTCAACGGAACTTTAGACCAGCTGAAAGTTGACAGCTATGACGCCATTGTTTTCATAGGAGGATCAGGAACTCCATCCCTAAGAAAAGAGCCAAGGGCATTGGAGATAGCCCAGGAGGCAGTGAAGAAAGGAAAAATACTTGGCGCGATCTGCTGGAGCCCGACAATATTGGCAAAGGCAGGAGTGTTGAACGGAATAAATGCCACTGTCTGGCTTGGCAATGACCCTGAATACGGGATGACAACAAACATGGTGCTTGCGAAATACGGGGCAAACTATGCCGGAAAGGAAATCATGGTAGACGGAAGGATTGTCACTGCAAACGGGCCTCCTGCTGCGGAAAAATACGCAAAGGCAATTTGGGAACTTTTGGGATAGGTGCAAACATGGACTGTGAAATATGCGGAAGGAAGGACGGGGCGATGTTCTATATTTCCATTGAAGGGGCGAGAATGTCTGCCTGCGGAAACTGCTCAAGGGGAGCGCAGATAATAGGGAAGATTGGCAGCGTCATTGACGAAAGGACAAAGGTTTCCACTCCAACAATAGAATTCAAGGAA
The DNA here is from genome assembly GCA_026396375.1 of Microcaldota archaeon. Classification (GTDB taxonomy): domain Archaea; phylum Micrarchaeota; class Micrarchaeia; order Anstonellales; family J096; genus JAPLWW01. Next base: position 1,966 of record JAPLWW010000029.1, read on the forward strand.
AAGGAAACTGAGATAGTTGACAACTATGGAAAGATAATAAAGGACGCAAGGATGCACAGGATGCTGGAGCTCAAGGACCTTGCGAAGCAGATAAACGAGAACGAGGCTTATCTCAAGCACATTGAGAACGAAAAGATAATGCCGACCATAAAGACCGCGAAGAAGCTGGAAAAGGAATTGGGAATAAAATTGGTCAATGAAAGCACTGTGATTGTCTCGGAAACCAACACAATAACGAAAAAGGAGAACTTCAGTTTACAGGACACCATGGAAAAGGATGATGAGTGATGGGAGTTGACCTTTCTCCGATTGTAGATAAGAAAGAAATAACGCTTTATGATTTATCAAGGAAGATAGTTGCATAGGACGCGTTCAACATGCTTTACCAGTTTTTGGCTTCCATAAGGCAGCCGGACGGAACCGCATTGATGGATTTCAATGGAAATGTCACAAGCCATTTATCCGGATTGTTCTACAGGACAGCCAAGCTTATGGAAGTCGGGATAAAGCCGGCCTATGTTTTTGACGGAGTGCCTCCTGTATTCAAATTAAGGGAGATTGTGGCAAGAAGGGCAAAAAAGGAGGAGGCGCTATTGCTTTTGGGAAAGGCCCAGGACCAGGAAAACGAGGCCCTGATGAAAACCTATTCGATGGCGACTGTCAGGTTGACTAAGGAAATGGTCGAGGAAAGCAAGGAATTGCTGAAGGCGATGGGTA
>JAPLWW010000095.1 GCA_026396375.1 Microcaldota archaeon
GATTATAAAGCCAGAAATATTAAGCATGTTTAAATTGGAGTTTCCAGTCCTTTGCGGCTTTATTAGGGACAGGGGTTGATCTTCCGCTATTAAGGTTTGAAATTTCGTCACTTTTTATCAGGAAGGCTTCTATATTCTTGAATTTATAAATAATTTTTAATATTTGTTCTGGATTTTCAGTAATAATTGCTGATTTTGTCAAATAATTGAGATTTTTTATCTTTTTCAAATAATAGTAGAACATTCGTTTTGTTCGGGTATATTCCTTTTTATTTGTATATTTTATATCATATATTATTATATTATATGTAACCATAGTAACATATTATTATTATTAAGAGTTTATAATTGTTTTGATTGAATTGTGGAAGTATGGAGTCCCTCTCTCTTCTATTGCCTTTAAGGGAATACCAAAAAAACATTGCAAACGCATGTTTAATCTATAATACTCTGATAGTTTTGCCGACCGGCCTTGGAAAAACGCTGATCGCGTTTGAAGCAATGAGAAATTTCAAGAAAGTCCTTTTTTTGGCCCCAACAAAACCGCTGTGCAAACAGCACCTTAATTCTTTTTTGTCCCAGACGAACGCCTCAAAAGAAGACGTCATTTTATTGACAGGAGAAATAAAGGCAGCAGAAAGAAACGCGCTTTACTCGAAAAAATATGTTTTTGCAACGCCCCAAACAATCCAGAAAGACGTCGAAAAGGATCCTGATCTCCTGATTCTGTTTGATCTTGTTGTTTTTGACGAATGCCATAGGGCAACAGGCGCTGAGGGCGACCGGCCTTCCGGTTATCATGAAAAGATCCCTTCTTGTTTCCTTGGGAAACGTCATTGCCAGGATAAAATCAAATGCGAAATACAGGATGTTTGTCCTTTATTCGATGATACTCAATCTCGATCACATTATAACCCTTTTCGAGACCCAGGGGACCTTCTCAACCCTGAAATTCATATCCGACCTTATCATTGAAAAAGGCGAGAAAAAGGCAATTAAGGAATTGACAAGGTCTTCGGATTTCATAAAGGCCAAATTCATCATGGAAACCATGATGAAGGAAGGAAAGGAGCATCCCAAAATGGACAAGCTTATCCTGATGTTCGGCAATGAGCTGAAAAACAAGAAATGCATGGTCTTTGTCCAATATGTCGAGCAGGCAAAATACATCGCAGGCCTCCTTACAAAAAAAGGATATCCTGCCCAATTTTTCATAGGAAAAAGGAAAAGCTACAACAAGCAGCAGCAGGAGCAGACCCTGCAGGATTTCCGGGACAGCAAATTCAATATCCTGGTCGCCTCAAGCATAGGCGAGGAGGGGATAGACATCCCCAGCACGGACGCAGTCATCTTCTATGAGCCTGTCCCAAGCGAAATAAGATTGATACAAAGAAGGGGCAGGACAGGCAGGGCCCATAAAGGGGAGGTTTTCATTCTCATAACAAGGGGAACCAGGGACGAGGCATACCACTGGGTATCAAAGAAAAAGGAGACAAAGATGTATTCCCTGATAAACATCGTCAACGAGGAGCTTGAGTCAAGGAGAAAGGACAGGGAAAGGCTTATCCAGGAGAAGAAGATGGTGCAGGAGCAGAAGCCGAAGAAAAAGATAGAGGTAAAGGAGCAGGAGAACATAAACGCGAATGAAAAGAGCGGCCTGCAGAGGAAGCTGAACGACTACTTTTAGAATATGATGCGGGCCCGGGGGGATTTGAACCCCCGGCCTATGCCTTAGGAGAGCATCGCTCTATCCAAGCTGAGCTACGAGCCCGTGTAAAACCATAATTAGCATGAAAAGTAATAAAAAAACAGATGTTTGCTTACTCATCGCACTTCGAGTATCCGCAGTCCGCGTTCATGCAGGACATGCACCCGTTGTCAACCTTCAATGCCTTCTGCCCGCACTTCGGGCATATCTTGAGGTCGATGTTGATGTCGCTCTTGCCCATCTCCGCAACCGGAACTTCGGCCTTCACGGTTTTCCTCTCCCTTTTCTTCATTATCCCTATGTCTGAGAAGAATTTCTCCAGTATGTCCGCTATCTCCGAATATATCGAAGGATAGTACCTGCCTTCCTTGAAATGGCCTCCGTTAGGATCATAAATGCTCTTGAATTCCTCAATGATGAAAGTCGGGTCTTCGCTTCTCCTGAAAACAGCCGAGATGAGCCTTGTCAGAACCGCGTATTCGGCTGATTTGGTCAGGTCCTTTGAGTTGATGAATATCTCATAGGGTATCTTGCTCCCGTTCTCATCTATCTTGTAGCTGAGCGTGATGTAAATCGCGTAATCGACAAAGGAGCTTTTTAATTTATAGACCTTGGCGTCAAGGACTGCTGGCCTCACATCCTTCTTTGTGGTGGTGTTCAGCTTCTCGCTTGCAAGCTCAACCGGAACTAACGTCTTTACCTTGATTTCCTCAACGCTTTTCAGTTCAATCATGCTTTCACCCGCTCATAAGGCCCTTCTTCATGGCATGGTACACTGTCGTCAGCTTTCCGTCAGGCATCATTATGATGTCATCCCCCTTTGCGACGACCTCGCTGCCGTTCATCTTTATCTTGAAACTCTTGTCCTTCTCCTCGTCAAACTCGCTCTTCTTCCCTGTAGCCGTTGACAATATTGGATATCTGCTCCCTTCCCTATATATTGTTATTCCCTTGAGCCCGTTCTTCCATGCCTCGATGTAGATGTTGGATATAACTTCTGGCTCTATGTCCTCAGGGAGATTGACAGTTGAGGATATGCTGTGGTCTATGTATCTCTGCGCCATTCCCTGTATCTTCACCCTTTTCAATGGATCCAGCTTGTGCGCAGTGCTGAAGAAATAATCCGGAAGGATGTTCATCAATGCCTCATCTGTCTCCGCCTTTTCTATAGATCCAGCCAATCCGTTCATGTCAATATATGCCTGGACCGTTGGATGGAATATCTTGAAGCTCCTGTCAAGGCTTTCGCTTCTCCTTGTGTAATACAATGCGAAGATAGGCTCAATGCCTCCGCTCACTCCTAAATATCTTTTGTTGTTAAGCACAAACCCGACCGCGATGTTTGATATTGTCCCGGTTGGGGCTATGCTCAATACTCCTGCATTCCTAAGCCCATTTTTCTTTATGCTCTCCTTTACCTCGCTGTCCAAGGCTTCCTTGAAGAAGGGATTCTTGGAATAATCATCATATTTGAAAAGGTTGAATGATCCCTTCTCCTTTGCTATCTTCGAGGAATAAAGGTATGCCCTGTTGCATATGAATTTCATCACCTGCTCCAGGTTTTTCAGCCCCTCGTCGCTGTCATAGGCTACCCCAAGCTGGTTGAACATGTCGGCAATGCCCATTACCCCCAATCCTATCCTTCTTGTGTTCTCTGCGGCCTTCTTCTGCTTTTCCAGGGGATTCATCTTTGAGTTCCAGCTTGTTATGTTGTCCAGGAACCTCACAAGGTGGTCTATTGACTCGCCAATCAGATTCCAGTCTATCTTCGCCTTGTCGGTGTATGGATCTGAAACCATCCTTGAAAGATTTAAGCTTCCAAGGTTGCATGCCCCTCCGTCCTCCAATGGCACCTCGCCGCATGGATTCGTCGTTATTATAGGAGCCCCAATATAGTTGCTTGGGCTGTATTTCGACAGCTTGCTCCAGAACATGAGCCCGGGCTCCGCGTTCTTGTAGTTGCTTTCAACAAACTTGTTCCAGATGTCCCTTGCCTTCACCAGTTTTTTCGTGCTGCCTGATTTTTTGCTCCCGAAATAAAGCAGGAAATCCCCTGATTCCCTTACCGCAAGGTCAAAATCATAGTCCTTGAGCTCAATGACATAGTCCCCAAAGATATCCCTTTGCCTTTCATTCCTGAAGTCATTCTCACTGACCCCTGTCTTGTAATTCTCCTCAAGGTATTTGTTGAGTTGTTCAATCGAGTCAAACTTCTCGACAAGCTCGTATTTCTCTATTTCCTTTGAAGGTATCCCCAATGAGTAATGGCTTTCCTCAGGATCATGCAGCGCCTCCTCTATCCTGCCCTTCTCCTTTTTCTTGTATATCAGGATCTTATCTTTCCCGTAAGTATTTTGCTCAACAACCGAGCTCATGAACTCGTCATTCACCTTTATGCTTATGTTCCCAAACCTTATCTGGACATTCTCAACTACGATCTTCTTTGCCTTGTCCAGCTGCGAATCGCTGTATATCCCGCTGAACTTCATCTGGTCTATTATCTGGTTTGTGGTCCAGTTCGGCTTGTGCTTTATGTCGATGAAATTGAATATGTCGGGATGCTTGATGTCTATTGTAAGCATGAGCGCGCCCCTTCTTCCGCTCTGGCCGATTATCCCTGTGGTTAAACTGTAAAGCTCCATGAAGCTCGATGCCCCTGAGCTGAAGTTTGCGGCATTATGCACAATCGCGTCCTTGGGCCTCAATGGCGTGATGTCAATTCCCACTCCTCCCCCATAGCTGTATGTCTTTGCTGCCTCTGAGGCTGCCTTGAATATGCTTTCAAGGTTGTCATCCTCTATTTTTATCACAAAGCAATTGGCCAATGTTTTTGTCCTGAACAAATCGCCTGCGCCTGCCATCACCCTCCCGCCCGGCATCCAGTACCCCTCGAACATGTCATTGTAGAATTTCAGGGCCCACTGCTCTGCGTCCTTCTCCTTTTCAACGGCTGCGGTGAATGCGCTTACCCTTGCAAAGAGCATCTCAGGCCTTGTCTCTATGTACTCGTCCCTCACGTTCCTCAGGAAATATTTTTTCTTGTAGATGTTTTGCGCCAAATCATTGTCCAGAAGGTAGTTGTCATCCTTCTCAAGCTTGTTTTCCTCAAGCCTTTCCACTATCGAATAGAGGACCTTCTCATAGGTTGCGATCCATTCCTCGGAGCCGGTTTCCCTAAGCTTGCTTTTGTATTCAAACATTTCGTCAAGTAGCTCTCGGGTTCTTTTTTCCATAGGGATCACAATCTCTTTCTGCTTTTGCAATCCAGCTTTTAAAAAGGAAACTGGAAAAGGGTTTTAAGCCTTTTGGGGATTGCCTGTTTTTTCAGTCAGATGCGCCGATTCCCATCATCAATACCATATAGATCATATAAAGCGCCATGAAAACCATGAACGATATGATAATAGGCACCATAACTGCCGCTATCGCCCTGTTCCTGCTGATGCCGTGCACTGCCCTTATCGCCTTGTATTGCAAATAGATAGCATATATTGAAGCAATCATCGCAACCTGGCCTATGATGGGTATGAGTGAGATAAAGAATATGGGTATCATGAAAAGGCCGTTTGCCCCGCCCAGCGTTCCGAGTATCCCAAGCATCTTCCCGAAGCTTCCCTTCCCTCCGAGCAGCTTTGCCATTATATGGATGATCAGGGTATTGATTATCCAGCTTATTATTATGAAAAGTATATATGCGATGAAACAGGCAACAACGATTCCAAGGGCAGGAACCGCATATGCCACAAGAATTTCCCTTTTTCCTATCCAGGTTAAAACAACTGCTATTGCTACAAATGCAAAAACAAGCATTGCCAATGAAAGTGCCAGAATGGGCGTGATCCCGACCAATATATCCTTCAAGCCAATCCCAAACCCCGTCTTCTTTGCTTCCGAGGCTATCGTCTTGCTAGGCTCCGTTATTATCTTGGCATATATCCCTTTCCTTTCAAAGGGAAAAATTGAAAAGTATTTCTCGATCCATCTCTTCAGTGTTTCGATAAGCTCGTCCATAAACTTGATATCCTGCCAAGATTTTTAAACTATACATGTCAACTCATAATACATGAATATGAATTCTTCCGATGAAATGAAAAAAGGGATCCAAACCGGGACAACCACAGTCGGCCTTGTGGGCGAGGACGGAGTCGTTTTCGCGGCAGACAAAAGGGCGACAATGGGATACCTCATAGCAAGTAAGGACATCGATAAGATTCATCTGATAGACGATCATATAGCAATAACCATAGCAGGCTCAGTCGGGGACGCCCAGATGCTCATCAGATGGTTAAGAGTCGAGATGATGAAGTACAGGCACGAGAACGAGAAGTCCATTTCCGTGGAGGCAGCAGCGACATTGCTAGCCAACATACTTTCAAGCAACAAGTACTTCCCATTCTGGATCCAGATAATCATGGGGGGCTATGACATAAGGCCTAGGATATTCAGCATAGACATGGTCGGAGGAGTGACTGAAGAGTCAAAAACCTCAACAGGCTCAGGATCCCCTGTCGCATTCGGAGTCATAGATACACAATACAAGAAGGGAATGAAGGTCAGCGAGCTTATCCCGATTGCCGCGAAGTCGGTGATGGCAGCGATGGGAAGGGATGCCGCAACAGGCGAGTTCATAGACATAGTAACAATAACAAAAGACGGCTCAAGGAAGCTTCAAAAGGACGAAATAGAAAAGTTAATAAAGATTTAGTAGCATAAGCAGACTAATCGTTTTTTCTTTAACCAATTATCTAATTCAAAAATGTGAGATAAATGCAGACAAAAATTGAAAAACTAATACACGAGCTAGTTCCGCCGTCTATAGAAATAGTCAAGACTGAGCTATTGGGGCCCTACATCGCGATTTACGTAAAGGACATCAAGCAGGTTTACATGGTGAAGGATGTCATCAAGGGCCTTGCCTCGTCATTGAAGAAGAAAGTCCTGCTAAGGACCGACCAGCGCTACATCATGGACCTTGAGAGCGCAACAAAGAGGATAAACGAGCTCATAGACCCTGAGGCGAAGATAACCAACATCTGGTTCGACTCGCCGTTTTCCGAGGTTGTCATTGAGGCTCTCAAGCCAGGCCTTGTGATAGGCAAGCAGGGCATGAACCTCAAATCCATAATAATGGAGACAGGCTGGGCACCCAAGGTCGTAAGGACACCCACAATGCCATCCTCAATGCTTGACGGCCTGAGGAAATCGGAGATAGCCAAAGGGGATGAAAGGAAGAAGTTCCTGCAAAGGATAGGAAAGCACATAAGCTCCGAGCCAAGGGAGGTTTCCTGGATAAGGGTTGGCATGTTCGGAGCCTTCAGGGAAGTGGGGAGAAGCTGCTTCCTTGTCCAGACAAAGGGATCAAGGATAATGCTTGACTGCGGGCTCAACACCGCCGCAACAAACCCTGAGGACGCATTCCCAGTGATAAATTTCCTGGGCTTTCCCATAAACGAGCTTGATGCAGTTATCCTGAGCCACTCCCACATGGACCACTGCGGATTTTTGCCTTTCCTTTTTGAGGCAGGCTATGACGGCCCAGTCTACATGACGCCTCCTTCAAAGGACCTTATGGCCCTTCTCCAGAATGACTATATCCAGCTATCAAAGAAGCACCTTGGGACTGAGCCGCCTTACACAAAAAAAGAGATCCAAACCGAGCTCAACAACACAATTACCGTTGACTACAATGAAGTCATTGACATAACCCCTGACATCAAACTGACTTTCTACAACGCAGGTCACATCCTTGGAAGCGCAGTCTCCCATCTGCATATCGGGGAAGGCAAGCACAACATAATCTACAGCGGGGACATGAAGTTCGGCTTCACCCAGCTTTTTGACCCGGCCCACATCAACTTCCCAAGGGCAGAGACAATCTTTGTCGAGTCAACCTATGGAGGAAGGGGGGACATGATGCCGAATAGGAACGAGTCTGAAGAAAGGCTCATGGCAGTAATAAACAGGACAATCCAAAGAAGGGGAAAAGCTCTCATTCCGGTCTTCTCAGTAGGAAGAAGCCAGGAAATCCTGCTTGTGCTTGAGGACTACAACAGGAGGCATCCTGACTGGAACGTTCCAGTCTATATTGACGGAATGGTTCTTGAGGCATCCGCAATCCACACTGCATATCCCAATTACCTTAGGGCTTCTTTGGAAAAAAGGATCCTGAGCAATGACTCTCCTTTTGAGTCCCCTATGCTGAAGCTTGCTTATGGAAAGAACAAGAAGGAAATTGTTGACGGAGAGCCTTGCGTAATCCTTGCGCCTTCTGGAATGATGACAGGAGGGCCAGTCCTTGAATACCTCTATATGATGGCAGAGGATGAGCTCAACACCCTTATATTTGTAGGCTACCAGAGCGCGCTTTCCATGGGTTCAAGGATCCAACAGGGCGTAAAGGACATTTCTGCCCCAGGTGAGGCAGGAAAGCCAAAAACAATGAACATCAAGATGGAGGTTACAACAGTTGAAGGCTTTTCTGGCCACAGCGACAGGAAGCAGCTCATGGCTTGGCTTGGCAATATCTCTCCTAAGCCAAAAAGGGTGTTCACGATGCATGGAGACTATGGAAAGACAGAGGAATTTGCCCACGATGTCGGAAGGACCCTTGGAATCCATTCAGAGGCTCCGTTCAACATGGAGATCAGGAGAGTAAGATGAAGTATATCCTCTTTACGTCCAAGCAAACTGCAAGCAACAACATAGCCAGATTCCTTATTGAAACCGAGTTTTCCGAAGCAGGGCAGAATACCTGGAAAAAGGATGATTTCCTGCTTGTTGATTGCCTTACTTCAACAGTTCTTGATATTATCCCTCCGGCTGATGCCGAGTTTGCCCTTGTCTTGAGCCCTCACAGGTCTGAGACAAAAAAGCCATGCCTCACTGTCCACACTTCGGGAAACTGGTGCCCAAAGGCTGATATGGGAGGGGATCCAAGCAAGCTTAGCGTTTCCAATCCTTCCATCATGAGGAGCCTTATCATCAGCATGGATTCCATCAATTCCTCAACTGGCCTTGGTTTCGATGTCTGCTATGAGGCAGACCATCATGGCCCTACCCTGGATATTCCATACACCTTTGTCGAGGTAGGCTCCTCAGAGGAGCAGTGGGGCAACCTCAAGGCCTGCAAGGCTGTAGCAGACGCAGTCCTGGATTCCATAGGAAAGGAAGAGAAAACAAAGGCCTTTTTCGGCATCGGCTTCAGCCACTACATGCCCTCAATGACAAAATACGTTCTCAATGGCGCGGATTCTGCAGGCCATCTGCTTCCATCCTATGCCTTTGACTGCCTTGATGAAAATATGTTTTTGCAGGGGATAGAAAGGAACAGGGATGGAAAGGCAGATTATGTCGCGCTTGAAAAGAAGGCGTTCAATTCAGCGCAAAAGTCCAAGGTAAGGGGGCTTTGCGAATCCAACAGCATCGAGCTTGTGCAGATTTAAGCTATTTTTAAGGTTTTTGCGCTATCATTCTAATAGTAAGATGCCTATGCCTGGTTTTTCCATGGGTTTCCCACTTGCCTAACTTTTCTTCATAAAAAAGAATTTTCCAGTCTTTATATCTTTCTTTCAATTCTCCTGTATCAAAAAGATATCTCCCTTTTGCCAAAGCCATCTTTTTCTTTTTTTCATTTTCTGCAGCAAAAGACGCAATAACATTGAGTCCATGATGACTTGTCCTGGATTTCATTTTTTTGATTATCCTATTTTTTTGTTTTATGAATTGAAGCATGTTGATGCAAAAGACCGCATCAAAGTTTTCGCAATTATTCAGGAATAATCCCGCATCGGAAACCTGCGCCTCGATCATCAGCCCTTCCTTTTCGGCAAAATCCTGCAATTTTTTTATTCCAACTCCGGAAACATCCACTGAATTTATCCCAAAACCCATTTTTGCCAAATAAAACGAGTTTTTGCCTTCGCCGCAACCCAAATCCAAAACCTTTGACGAATTTGGCAAAAGTTTAGCCGAATCAGTAACCAACTTATATGGCTTAATCCCCCAATAAAATTTATTTTTATTTTTAGAATATATTGAATTGTAATTATCCCCTAAAAATTTTGCTGGAGAATGCAAACGTTTAGCCGAATCAATAACCGACTGTGCCATATTGATCATTAAGAATCAAGCAGATAAAAGCTTTTCCATATTAATTTTTCAGGAGGTTCCGCTCTTTTTTGACTCAAACTCCTTGGCGGCCTTCATGAACTCCACGAAAATCGGCGCAGGGGTTTCAAGCCTGCTCTTCAGTTCAATGTGCGCCTGGGTGGCTATTCCGAATCCCTCTTTCCATTCCACCATCTCAACAACTCCTTTAGGATGGGTTGCTGATATCACCATTCCCTTGTTCTCGACTTCCTTGACATATTCAGGATTGACCTCATACCTGTGCCTATGCCTTTCTGAAACCTTGTCGCTCTTGTATGCCCTATAGGCTATTGTCCCTTCCTTCACATTGCACTCATATGCCCCGAGCCTCATTGTACCTCCTAGCTTGGAGATCCTGTGCTGCTCAGGAAGCATGTCTATTACAGGATGGTTTGTTTTCTTGTCAAACTCCGAGGAATTCGCGTTTTCCAAATTGCAGACATTCCTTGCATACTCAATGACCATAAGCTGCAATCCAAGGCAAAGCCCAAGGTAAGGGACCTTGTTCTCCCTTGCATATTTTATCGCCCTGATCTTCCCTTCCACCCCCCTTTCCCCGAAGCCTCCCGGAACCACTATCCCGTCATATGAGGAAAGGATCTTTGCAGTGTCAGGGTCCTTCTCAAGGTCGGTTGCCTCAACCCACCCTATCTCAAGCCCGCTGTTGTTTGCCGCTGCGCTGTGCACCAGTGCCTCCTTCACGCTGACATAAGCATCCTTTACCGCAATGTACTTTCCAACAACCGCTATCCTCAGCGGCTTGCCCTTTGGCTGAACTATCTTGTTGACATTGTTGTGCCATTCCTTCATGTCTGCCTCCTTTTCCTCAAGGCCCAGCTTTTTCGCCAGCTGGGCATAAAGGCCCTGCTTCTCAAGGACGCTGGGCAATTCATAGACCGTGCTGACTATTGGATCGTCGAAAACGCATTCCTCGGGGAGGTTGCAGTAAAGGCTTATCTTCTTCCTTGACTGTCGGCTTTGTCTTCTGCTCGCCTGCGCTCAGGCTGGGAATATAAGTCAGCTGCACAAAAGCCATGTTGTTCCTTTCAAGGTGCAATTGCCTCATTGCCTCTATGAAATACCCGTTTTCCAGGTCCCCTACAGTTCCGCCTACCTCTATCAATACAATATCAGCATCGCTGTCCTTTCCAACCTTCTTGACCCAGTTGTTTATCTCATTTGTCAGATGGGGGATGAACTGCACATCCCTGCCAAGGTATTCGCCTTTCCTTTCCTTCTCTATTATCCTCTGGAAAAGTTTGCCACCTGTTATCGAGCATTCTCCAGACAGGGACCTGTTCAGGAACCTTTCATATGTCCCGAAATCCATATCCACTTCAGTCCCGTCGTCAAGCACAAACACCTCCCCGTGCCTGAAGGGGTTCATTGTTCCGCAGTCAACATTCAAATAGCCGTCAAATTTTATTGGCACGACATTGAATCCCCTGGCCTGCAGGAGCTTGGCTATGGAAGAAGTTATTATGCCCTTGCCGAGCCCGGACATGATGGATCCGAGGATAACTATAAATTTGGTCTTTTTTTCAGGCATGTGTAAAGCTTCATTGCAAGAGTTTTTTATACTTTAAGCCCATTCCATATTGGTTTTGAAAATGAGGTCTTTGATAACAGGAGGCGCAGGATTCATAGGTTCTCATCTAGCCGAGGCATTGATAGCTAGGGGGGACCAGGTCGATATCCTTGACAATTTCTCAGCTGGAAAATACGAAATAAGCGGCTCAAGAATAGTAAGAAAAGACATAAGGGACGATTCCATAGAAGATGACTTCTATTCCATAGAAAGGGTTTTCCACCTTGCCGCTGCCCCAGACGTTAAGCTTAGCCTTTCTGATCCGAATAACACATATTACAACAACGTTGAGGGAACCTTCAAGGTTTTGGAGTTCATGAGGAAAAAGGACATTGGGCATATAATCTTCACTTCAACCTCTGCAGTCTACGGCAATGCCAAAATCCCGACTTCTGAGGAGGAAATAACTGCCCCAATAAGCAACTACGCGGCCTCCAAGCTTTCAGGAGAGGCCTTTATTTCCGCCTATTCCTCCTGCTACGGGATAAAGGCAACTGTCCTGAGGTATGCCAACATCTTCGGGGAAAGGTCAACCCATGGCGTGATGTTTGACTTTTACAACAAGCTGATGTCAAATCCTGATGAGCTTGAGATTTTGGGGGATGGAAACCAGGAAAAGTCCTATCTTTATATTAAAGATTGTATTGACGCAACCATTTTGGCAGCAGAAAAGCAGACAAAGAGCTTTGACATCTTCAATATAGGGACAGAAGAGAAGATCAGGATAAGGAGGATAGCCGAGCTGCTGTGCTCCGGCCTTGGGCTTTCCCCTCAATTCAAGTTCACCGGGTCAGAGGCATGGAAAGGGGATGTCAAGCTCATGCTTCTTGACATCTCAAAGATAAAGGCACTGGGTTTCAGTCCCAAATACTCATTCGAGAAAGGCCTTGACAACTACATAAGGTTCCTGAAAACAAGCTGATTAGGCATGAAATATCCAGAGCTGATTTCATACGAGAATAAATACGGCGAATGCAACAACGACCTCCTGGTTATAATCCCCTGCTTTATCAACTACGATCTCCTTGTCAAGCACCTGGGATGCCTTTCAAGGCAGACCTTCCATAATTTTGACGTAATCCTCATCCTGGGGCCGGATTTCAACGACTCCAAGCTTTTCGATTTCCTGAAAAGCAACAAATTCGGTTTCGGCATAATCGTTGTAAAAAACAAAATCATCGGAACCACATGCGGTTTTTTCATAGGCCAGAAATACGGCTATGATAAGGGATACGGATATATGATAATGGCGGACGACGACTGCATGCCTGTCGATCCTGGCGTGGTGGGAGCCCTCTACTCCAAAAGGGAAATCGGCTGCGTATGCCCCACCCAGCGCCTTGTTTTTGAAGAAAGGCATGTTGGCTTTGAGAATGGCTGCACAAACCGCTATGCCCTTTTCTCAAGGTCCATCTTCAAAAAATACGGCTTTTATTATCTGCCCATATACCATGGGTCGGAAGATTCAGAATTCAAGGAAAGGGTCAGCAAGGAGAAATCCTGCACAGTCCCGAATTTTGTGGAGCATCCCTACAGCTATTCCGGAAGTCCTCTCTTGAAAAACCCCACTAAGCTTTGGACCTATATGCTATCAAGCCTATTGGTACTGAAATCAAGGATATCCGATCTTTTTTGGATGATGCATCCCTGCATCCTATTGTCAATATCGCTGTTCTTTATGCCAATGTACGGGATAAGCCTTTTCTTGACCATGACAAGCCTTCTTCTTTCTTTCAGGTTCGGAAAGGAGGCATGCAATGAAATCGAGAACTCGGTCAAAAAGCCGGTTTTCCTGGCTAAGAAAGACCTTCCTGGCACCATGGAAATCATAGAAGACAAGGACACAGGGTATTTCAAGAATGGCTGGGGCCATAATCTATTGGACATAATGCGGGAATCTATAAGGTATTTCAGGAAAGACGCGCTCATAACAAATTGCTTCAGCACTTTGAAGATATTCATGCTCTGCGCCCTTTGCAGGACCGTTTATCTCAGAATAGATGATGATAGGCATATCATGATGGCAAGCAACAGGAATTCCCTTCTGCATATCCTGAAGATCATTCTGTTTCCCGTGTTCTTCATAACCTACTGCCTTATCTTCATGCTCCTGTTTGTTCCATTGAAAATCCTAAAGCAGCCGAAAACAATGGGCTACGGGCTGGACTGATGCCTGCATTTAAAAAGTTTCCAATCCAATCAGATGCATGAAATATCCAGAGCTGATTTCATACGAGAAGAAATACGGCGAATGCAAAAACGACCTTCTGATCATAATCCCCTGCTTCATCAACTATGATCTCCTTGTCAGGCACCTAGGATACCTTTCAAGGCAGACATTCCGGAAATTCGATGTCATTCTTGTTTTGGGGCCGGATTTCAACGACTCCAAGCTTTTTGATTTCCTGAAAAGCAACAAATTCGATTTTGGCGTAATTGTAGTAAAGGAAAAGGAAAGCAATGGCGTTTCCGGCAGCTTTTTCATAGGCCAGAAATACGGCTATGATAAGGGTTATGGTTACATTATACATGCGGACGACGACTGCATGCCTGTTGATCCTGGCGTGGTGGGAGCCCTCTACTCCAGGAGGGAAATCGGCTGCGTTTACTCCACAAAGCACATCATCTTTGAAACCAATGTCTCCATTTCCACAAATTTTTGCCTAAACCATTATGCCCTTTTCTCGAGGGATATCTTCGAGAAATACGGCTTTTATTATTTCCCCTTATACTATGGAGGTGAAGATAATGAATTCTTTGAAAGGATTAGAAATGAGAAACACGTCACCGTTCCCAATTTTGTGGAGCATCCCTACAGCTTTGCAGGGAGCATGATCCTAAAAAATCCTACAAAAATGTGGATTTACATGCTAGCAGACCTCATAATCCTGAAATTGGACATATCGCGCTTTATCGGGATACTGTATTTTTGCATGATGTCATCGCTGTCCCTTTTCTTCATGCCTATCGGAAAGCGAATTTTCGCAACAATGAATTCCCTCCTTATTTCATGCAAATTCGGCAAGGAAGCGTTCCTTAGCATAGAAGACGCAGTCAAAGGAACAATATTCCTGCAAAAAAAAGACCTTCCCGAAGGTCTCGGGGCAATAAATTGGGAAAACATCCTCCATGTCAAAAAGGGCATGAAGGACAAGATATTCTCCATATCATCGGAAGCGCTATCCTTCTTCAGAAATGATGTCCTCGTCGTAAATTCCCTAAGCCAATTGAAGATATTCATGCTCTGCGCCCTTTGCAGGACCGTTTATCTTAGGGTGGACGATGATAGGCATATCATGATGGCAAGCAACAGGAATTCCATTTTGCATATCCTGAAGATCATTCTGTTTCCCGTGTTCTTCATATCCTACTGCCTTATCTTCATGCTCCTGTTTGTTCCATTGAAGATCCTGAAGCAGCCGAAGACAAGGGGCTACGGGCTGGATGATGAAAAACAACAATAATAAAGAAATTAAAAATTAAAAGGATTGGGGATTATTCCATGTCCCCCATTCCGCCAGGAGGCATTCCTCCAGGGCCTCCCATCCCTCCGCCCTTCCCCCTTGCGGATATTATGTCGTCTATCCTCAGGATCAGCCTTGCGGTCTCGGTCGCCGAGGCCATTGCCTGCCTTTTCACCTTTGAAGGCTCAAAAATCCCGAGCTTTGCCATATCCTCGACTTTTCCCTTTATGACATCTATCCCAAAGGTCTTTTCTCCCTTGGAATGCTTTGCCTTAAGCTCAACGATGGTGTCTATGGAGTCCAAACCCCCGTTTTCAGCCAATGCTGTGGGTATCGATTCAAGGGCCTCTGCGAACGCCTCTATCGCCAGCTGCTCCCTTCCTCCCACGCTTGACGCATACTCCCTAAGCTGCTTCGAAAGCTCCATCTCTATGCTCCCTCCCCCTGTGACGTATTTCCCGTCCTCAAGGGCCGAGGAGACCGATCCAAGGGAATCCTTGATTGCCCTTTCGACCTCGCTCACTACATGCTCTGTGCCTCCCCTTACGAATATGCTTACGCTCTTCGGGTCCTTGCATTTCTCCACAAAGACCATTGCCTCGCCTCCGATCTTCTTCTCCTCGATGCTTCCTGCATTCCCAAGCTCCTTTGGGGAAAGCCCGTCTATTGTGGAGACAACTGTGGCTCCGCTTGCCCTTGCCAGCTTTTCCATGTCGCTTTTCTTAACCCTCCTGACTGCGATAATCCCGCTCTTTGCCAGGTAATGCTGGGCAACGTCGTCAATGCCCTTCTGGACAAAGACCGCCGTTGCGCCTGAAGCCTTTATCTTGTCGACCATTCCCTTCAGCGTGTTCTCCTCCTGTTTTAAGAAAGCCTCCATCTGGTCAGGGGATGTTATCTCTATCTTTGCATCAGTTTCCGTCTTCTCTATCTCCAATGCAGCGTCTATCAGCGCTATCTTGGCATTCTCCATCCTTTTCGGCATCCCTGCATGCACTATCTCCTTGTCAACTATTATCCCGTTTATCAATGACGTGTCAAGCACCTCTCCTCCTGCCTTCTTCTCTATCTTTATGAGGTCAAGGTCGATGTTTATCTTTCCGTCCCTTTTCTCCGCAATCTGCTTTATCGCGTCAACGACGATCTTTGCTATTGCCGCCTTTTCGCTGTCGCTCCCTATTCCCTTCGATCCCATCGAGACCAAAGCTATCTTGTTCAGTATTGCGTCGTCCTTTTCAGTGACCTTTTCAGAAACCGCGTCAAGGACCTGGTTTGCCTTATTTTCTGCCAATTCCAGCCCCTTGATTATCGTTGTCGGGTGTATGCTCCTGTCCAATAGGGCCCCTGAATTCTTGAGTATGTTACCTGCCAGCACAACGCTTGTGGTTGTCCCGTCTCCCACTTCTTTGTCCTGGGTCTTGGCTATCTCGACCATCAGCTTTGCGGTCGGATGCTCGACATTCATCTCCTCAAGTATCGTCGCGCCGTCGTTGGTTATTATTATGTCCCCAAGGTCGCTCACAAGCATCTTGTCCATTCCTTTAGGTCCCAATGTCGTCTTTATGATCTGGGCCATAGCATACCCTATCGCTATGTTCAGCCTCATCGCGTCCCTTCCGAGTATTCTCTGCGTTCCTTCAGCCATAGGCTCGTTATTTATTTTACCTGCCATATTTTTCACCTGCTAATATT